>JACFNR010000018.1 GCA_019454765.1 Trueperaceae bacterium
GCGGCGGCTCAGCCCTTGTAGGTCACGACGCGACCCCACACCTGCTGCGTGCCCCACAGGCCACGCCTCAGCGCCTCCAACTGCACGATCTGGCTGTGGTCGACGAAGAGGTTGACCTCCGGGCCGTAGTTCTGCACGTACCAGGTGAACACCCGCGGGTCCGACGCCTCGAACATCAACTTGTCGATGCCCAGGCGACTCGCGAACCGAGCGATGATGTCGGTTCGCCAGTTCGTGACGTCCTCGGTCAGCCCCTCCGACTCAAGCTGGATGAGGTACGCGCCCGCGTCTAGGAAGCGCTCCGCGCGGGCCA
Source organism: Trueperaceae bacterium (assembly GCA_019454765.1). NCBI lineage: Bacteria > Thermotogati > Deinococcota > Deinococci > Trueperales > Trueperaceae > Trueperaceae bacterium. The sequence goes on from JACFNR010000018.1 coordinate 314, forward strand.
GGGCCCACTCCGGGTCCTGGAGGGCGTCGCTCGCCAGGGCCTCCGGCGTCGCGCCGCCCGCGCCGAACAGAACACCGACCTCCGGCTTGGCGCGCATGCCGGCCTTCTGCACCTTCTCCACCAGGCGCAGCCAGTCGTCGGTAGGGAGGGTGATGAAGCCGGCCGAGAGCTCGATGACGTCGAAGCCGACCTTCTTGCAGGCCGCGACGTACCTGTCGACCGCGTCCCTGCCCTGGGTCAGGACCCGTTCGATGAAGCCGCCCGTCGACACGAGGACCCCGTGGTCGTGAGCGGTGTTCATGACGGTCGTGAGCGCCTCGTCTGGGTAGAGGACGAACGAGCCGCCCGCGAACTTCAGCGAGTCGACGTATGGGTGCATGGTCTCGAGCACGTCCGCCAGGTAGCGTGGCCCGACCGGCGTGTAGTAGGCGGCGCGGATCTCCGTCAGCCCCGTGGTGCGCGGCTTTCCCGGCCGCTCGTTCACTTGCAGGAACCCGAACTCGCTGTTCATGACGCCACTCACCTTCCCGCCGGCACGGCCGCGCCGGCCCTCGCCAACAGTCCCGTCAGGTCGGTCACCTGCCGGTTCTCGAGGTCGCGCACGACCTCCACCAGCGCGCCCCGCAGGTCGCCGCCCACGTGCGGCGCCGCCAAGCGCTCGAACTTCGCCACCACCCCGTCCCAGCTCATCTGTCGGGTGGTGAACCCTTCGTAATCGCGCTTCACCACGACGAACTCATCGCCTCCCTGGAGCCTCACCGTCACCCTGCACCCGTGCTCGGCGGGGAAGCGCGCGCTGAACTCGGCCGCGGGTCTCACGTGCACCCGCCGCAATAGCGCCTGGACGTCGTTCCTCACGATGCGAGCCGGGTCGTACTGGGCCGGCAGCACCTGGTCGTCGAGCAGGGCCACTGCCACCATGTACTGCAGGCTGTGGTCCGCCTCCTCCTTGGTGCTAACGCGAGTCTTGTCGCCTTCCTCGCCACCCCCGATGATGTCGAACGCCACGTCGAAGATGTCGATCTCCACGCTGTCGATGTCGCGGGCCGCGAAGCCGTGCCGGCGCTTGAGGTCGAGGGCCCCCTCGATGGCCGACTGCGAGTGGATCTCGGCGTCGTACTTCTTCAAGATGGTGCGCCGCACGACCTCGAGGTCCTCCGCGCGCCAGTCGATGTCGAACGGCCCGCTGATGGCGTCCATGAAGCCCTTGTTGCCCTCGAACACCGCGGCGGGACCGGTGATGCCCTTCGCGGCCAGGAACGCGGCGTGCGTGCCCGCGAACGCCGTGTGGGGGTACGCCAGCCCCTTCCAGTTGGAGAGCGCGCCCGTGCGCGTGACCCGCAGGGCCGGCAGGGCGGTGCCGGCGATGGCCACGGCGTTGGCCGTGCGCTCGGTGTCGAGGCCCAGCGCGCGCGCCGCGCCGGCGGCGACCGCGAACGCCCCTTGGGTCGTGTGATCGAACCCCTTCGCCCGCACCGGCGCGACCTCCGACAGGCGGCACTGCACCTGGTAGGCGACCGCCAGCGCCGTCAACAGCCGCCTACCGTCCGCGTCCGCGTACTCTGCCGCCGCCAGCACGGGCGCCAGGTTGTCGCTCGGGTGGCAGGTCTCGCCGGGCGCCAGGAAGCTGTCGTTGAAATCGAGGTAGCGCACCAGCGCGCCGTTGTATAGCGCCGCCCGGTCCGGCGCGGTGCGCCCACCGCCGATCAGGGTGGTCAGCGGCCTGCCCCCGAACTCCTCCACGAGGCTCCTGACCGCCCTCACGGGCGGACCGGCCAAGGCTCCCAGGGCGCAGCCGAGGCTGTCCAGGACCCGCACCTTCAATGCCTCCACGGCCAGCGCCGACAACATGTCGTAGCTCGCGCTCGCGGCGAACGAGGCCAACTGCTTCGCTTGCGTCATGACGACCTCCTTCGACCGCAGGGTAGACCCGACCGACCGGACGCCGAGGCCCAGGAATCATGTAGGGGAGGGCGCCGCCGGCGGCGCGTGGGGCGGGCCTATGATGGCCCCCATGACCGAGTTCCTCGACGTCGCCATCGAGGCGGCCCGCGCGGCCGCCGCCATCCACCGCTTCCACGCCGCCGACACGGACAAGCAGGTGGGCACCAAGGCCAACTTCGCCGACATCGTCACCAAGGTGGACAAGCTGAGCGAGGAGCGGATCCGCGCGGTCCTGACCGGCGCCTACCCGGACCACGCCGTGCTGGGCGAGGAAGGGGGCGACCAGGGCCGCGAGGGCGCCACCCACCGCTGGATCGTCGACCCGCTCGACGGGACCACCAACTACGCCAGCGGCTTCCCGTTCTACTGCGTGTCGATCGCGTTGGAGGTGGCCGGGACGGTCGAGGTAGGCGTCGTGCTGGACAGCGTGCGTGACCGCCTCTACACGGCCGTTCGGGGGAGGGGCGCGCGGGTCGACGGCGCACCCCTCCGCGTGAGCCGCACGCCCACGTTGGCGCAGGCCCTCGTGTCGACGGGCTTCAACGCCGTGGAGGCCGACATCCGCGTCAACGAGGTGAAGTTCGCCCGCGCCCTGCGCCGGGCGCGAGCCGTACGCCGCGCCGGCGCCGGCGCCCTCGATCTCTGCACCGTGGCCGCCGGGAACGCCGACGGTTTCTGGGAGCTGACCCTCCACCCGTGGGACGTGGCCGCCGGGGTCCTGATCCTCCGCGAGGCCGGCGGCACCGTGACGGACGAACATGGCGGCGTGTACAGCATCGATAACCCGTACCTCGTCGCCAGCAACGGCCTCATCCACGCGGAGCTGCTGCGGCTCCTCGCCGGTCAGGCCGACTGACGAACGCGGCCGGGCGCTAGGCACCGCCGCGTGGCGCGGCGCATTATGCTGCCGCCCATGACGCAGCTGGACCTCGACCTCACGCCGTTCGTGGAGGACCACGCCGGCAGCAACCTCAGCCCCAGCGGGATCGTGGCCGTAGCCGAGCGCGGCGCCTTGGTCAGCTCGCTCGCCTGGGGCGACGACGGCTACGGCGAGTCCACCAAGTTCCGCGTGGCGTCGTGCACGAAGAGCTTCACGGCCCTCGCGCTACTGGCACTTCGCAGGGCCGGCAAGCTGACGCTCGACGACGAGGTGCGCGCCCACCTGCCCGAACTCACGCTCGAGGCGCCCGCCGGTTGGCCCACCCTCCGCATCCGCCACCTGTTGTCGATGTCGGGCGGGCTGGCCACCGACAACCCGTGGGGTGACCGGCAGGAGGCGGCGAGCCGCGAGCGACTGGGCGCCTGGATGAGCGCGGGCGTGCGGCTGCTGTTCCCACCCGGCAGCGCCTACGAGTACTCGAACCTGGGGTACGCGCTGCTGGGCGAGATCGTCACGCGTGCGGCCGGCCGGCCGTACCGCGACTACATCATGAGCGAGATCGTCGTCCCGCTCGGCTTGAGCGACACGGCGTTCTCGGCCGCCGACCTCGACGGGGTCGTGCAGGGTTACCACCGCGAGCCGCCGCTACCCGGCCGGCCTGGCGGGTGGACCCCGCAGCCGCAATCGGCACCCGGCGCCTTCTCGCCCATGGGCGGCCTCTACTCGAGCGTGCGCGACCTGGCGCGCTGGGCCGACCTCCACCTCGGCCGAGAGGCGCCCGAGGGCGCCGCCTTCACGTCGGCCGACCTTGTCGAGGCGCAGGAGCCGCTCTGCCTGATAGCCGCTTCCCATGCCGAGGCGCCGCTCTGCGGCACCGTCGTGACCGGCTACGGTTACGGGCTCAAGGTCGAGCGCTTCGAGCGGCACGGCACTCTCGTCTCCCACGCCGGCGGCTACCCGGGCTTCACCGCCTACATGTGCTGGCACCGGCCGACGGGACGCACGGTCATCGCCTCCGCCAACGGCACCCACTCGGCCGCGCCGACGCTCGCCCGCAAGGTCATGTTCGAGCTCATGGCAGGCGCGAACGGCGCCCCGACCGAAGCGCGTCCGTGGCCCGAGACGGTGGCGGCGGTGAGCGCCATCGACGCCCTGGTGGCGGGCGCCGGGGAGGGCGACGCGAGGCAGCTGGCGGCGCGCCACGCCGAGCTGTTCGCAGACAACGTGGAGCTCGACTTCCCGCTCGTCGACCGCATCGACCACCTGCGCCGGGCGCTCGTCAACCTCGGCAGAGTCGACGCGGCCGGCCCACACGCCCCGCCCCGGTTCGAACGGCCATGTCGGGCGAGCTGGCAGGTGCGCGCCGACCACGGCCGCCTCGAACTGTTCCTCGAGCTGGCGCCCGTGGCGCCATTCAAGGTGCAGACGTTCTCGGCGGTGGCCGTCAACGGCCCCGGCAGGGTGACCCTCTTCTGAAGCAACGCGCCCGCCTCAGCGGGCGGCGGTGGCGGCGAGTCCCGCTAGCTCGGCGACCGCTGCCCGCGTCCCCACCGCCCTGCGCGTGCATGACGGGTTCCCTTATGGTTAGGCGCGTGGAGGTGCGAAGGTGATCACGCCCAACGCCATAAGCTCAGGCAGCTTCCTCTTGGGCGGCGAGGTCGAGGTCAACCGCCTCGGTTTCGGCGCGATGCGGGTCACCGGGCCCGGCACGTGGGGCCAGCCCGCCGACCGCGAGGAGTGCCTCGCCACCCTGCGGCTCGCGCCGGAGCTCGGGATCAACCTGATCGACACGGCCGATTCCTACGGCCCCCTCGTCTCGGAACCGCTCGTCCGCGAGGCCCTCCACCCCTACCCGCCCGGCCTGGTGATCGCCACCAAGGGGGGCCAGGTCCGCACCGGACCCGACAGGTGGGTGCCGCTTGGTCGGCCGGAGTACCTGCTGCAGCAAGTCCAGATGAGCCTGCGCATACTCGGCCTCGACCAGATCACGCTGTGGCAGCTCCACCGCATCGACCGGAACGTGCCGCGAGACGAGCAGTTCGGGGCCATCAAGCAGATGCTCGATGTCGGGTGGATCCGACTCGCCGGCCTGAGCGAGGTAAGCGTCGAGGAGATCGAGGCGGCCAGGCGCGTGTTCCCGGTGGCCACGGTGCAGAACCGCTACAGCATCACCCACCGCGCCCACGACGACGTCCTCGCCTACTGCGAGGAGCACCGCATCGGCTTCATCCCGTGGCACCCGTTGGCGGCGGGGAAGCTCGCCGCCGCCGGCACGCCTCTGGCCGAGGCCGCGCGCCGGCATGGCGCTACGCCCTCTCAGGTCGCCATCGCCTGGCTCTTGGCGCGCAGCCCGGTGATGCTGCCCATCCCCGGCACCTCCAAACGAGCGCACCTGGTCGAGAACGTGGGCGCCGCCGGGGTGACGCTCACACCGGCCGAGGTCGAGGTACTCGGGCGCGCCTCACGAAGGGGCCGATGACGCCACCCCCTGCGCCACCGGGCGGCACCGCCGGTCGGCGACCCGGGCAGGCGCGGCGGCGGCGTGGGGTAGATTCACCTGTCCGCATGGGCCCCCGCCGCCGAGGCCGCGCCCGCGGCGCACGGACGGGAGCACCAGGTGGCTGAGGCAGCCAGGGCCCGAGCAGCAACGGCCACGACCGACGCGGTCAGCGCGACCGCCGTCGGCGTCATCGTCGCCATCAGCTTCTCCCACTTCCTGAACGACCTCATGCAGGCGCTGCTGCCCGCCATCTACCCGATGCTGAAGGACGATTACGGCCTGACGTTCACGCAGGTCGGGTTCCTGACGCTGACCTTCCAGTTCACGGCCTCACTCCTGCAACCCGTCGTCGGCATCGCCGCCGACCGCCGCCCGCTGCCGTACTCGATGGCGGCGGGCATGGGTTCCACGCTGCTCGGGCTGTTCATCCTCGCCGGCGCCACGCGCTTCCCCGTACTCGTCGTGGCGGCGGCCCTCATCGGCCTCGGTTCGGCCGTGTTCCACCCCGAGGCGTCGCGCGTGGCGCGCATGGCGGCGGGGCTGCGGCCCGGCTTCGCCCAGTCGGTGTTCCAGGTGGGCGGCAACTTCGGCTCGGCGTTGGGCCCGATCCTCGCCGCTTTCGTGGTGTTGCGGTTCGGACAGTGGAGCATCGGCTGGTTCTCGCTCCTGGCCGTCCTCGCCATGTGGGTGCTTTTCAAGGTTGGGACCTGGTACCGCGGCCACGTCGCCAACCTGCTCGTGCGGCGCCCCGCCGTGCTCGGTGGCGCCGCCCACTGGCGCGTGACGGTGTCCATCCTCATCCTCGTGGTCCTGACGTTCTCGAAGGCCGTCTACGGCGCGGCGCTCGGCAGCTACTACACGTTCTTCCTCATCGAGCGGTTCGACGTCTCGATCCGCGATTCCCAACTGCTCCTCTTCGTCTACATGGCCGCGGTGGTGGTCGGCACCCTCATCGGCGGACCCCTCGGCGACCGCTTCGGCCGCAAGCTCGTCCTGTGGGGAAGCGTCCTGGGTGCCCTGCCGTTCACGCTGCTGCTGCCGTGGGTGGACCTGCGCTGGACCGTCGTCCTCACGGCCGTCATCGGAGTCATCATGGCGTCCGCCTTCCCGGCCATCGTCGTGTACGCGCAGGAGCTCCTGCCGCGCGGCGTGGGGATGGTGTCGGGACTCCTCTACGGCCTGTCGTTCGGCGCGGCGGGGATAGCCGCCGCCTTCCTCGGCGGGTTGGCCGACACCCACGGCATCACTTTCGTCTACCAGCTCTGCGGCTGGCTGCCGGCGGTGGGACTGTTCGTCGTGTTCCTCCCCGACGCCAGGACGCGTTAGGGCGTGCCGGTCAAGAGCGCTTGGCCGCCCGCTTCGCCTCGTACATGCGGGAGTCTGCCAGGCGGAGGAGGCGATCCGGGTCGCCACCGTCGAGCTCGTGGCTCGCCACGCCGACGTTGATGTGAAGAGCGCCAAGGCCGGTGTCGAGCTCGGCCACCTTCCGCTCGATGCGTTCCTTCACCCGCTCCGCCTCGGAGGCGGGCGTGTCGACAAGCAGGCCGAGGAACTCGTCACCGCCGCGCCTGGCCGCCAGGTCGACGGCGCGCAGGCTCCGCCGCAACACCGTCCCGACGGCCACCAGCACCTCGTCCCCCTTGGCGTGCCCGAACCGGTCGTTGACGGCCTTGAACTCCTTGAGGTCCATCAGCAGGACGCTCGGCCCAACCCCGCCGCGCGCGGCTCGCGTAAGTTCGCGCTCGAGAGCCTGATCGAAGGCGCGGCGGTTCGCTAGGCCGGTCAGCTCGTCGGTGAGCGCCGCCCGGCGCAGGACGTCGCGGGTCTGTTGGCGGTGCAGCAGGCTCGCTAGCGGCGCGCCGAAGAGGTAGGCGAGCTGGCTCGAGTCGCGCGCCAAGCCGCCACCCTGGTGCAGGTCGTCGAGGTTGAGGACCGCCATGACCTTGCCGTCGCGCAGGACCGGGAGGCAGAGCGTCGACTGGATGAGGTGGTAGTTGGTGACGTCCGGGTCCGTGTCCGGCGTGCTGGCCGCCCCCAGGCGCTCGATGTCGGCGTCCTCGCGGTGGAGAATGCGCGGCAGGCCCTGGTGCCAGCCAGGACTCTCCTCCCCGTACCAGGCGCGGGCCGCCGCCTCCGTGATCGGGTTCTCCCGCAGCTGCTCAAGGTCGAACCCCTCGGCCGCGCGGTACACGAAGGGGGCGTCCGGGTCGGTGCGCGTCAGGAGGGTACCGCCGTCTGCGCCAGGCACGAGCCGCAGCGCCGTGCGCAGCACGCGGCCGTACATCTCGGTCGTGGACGTCTCCTCCGAGGCGTTGTTGAGCTCCAGCAGCTCGGTCAGGACGCTGTCGCGCCAACGCGCGTCGAGGAACGGCGCCGCCACGCTGGCGAGCTCCGTGAGCAGTGGGAGCGAGAGGCTGTGAAGCCGCCGCTCGGCAGCGAAGCGCAGGAGCAGCACGCAACGCGCCGGGGGGCTGGACGCGATGGGCACGGCGACGAGGCCGTCATCCAACCGGAACGGACCGGGGGCGTGGGTGGCGTCGAACGCGATCCGCCGCCGACGCGCCACAGCAGCGTCATCCAGGTCCCACGCTCCGAGGGTCGCGAGCGGGGCCGGTCCGTCCGGGCCGCCCAGGAGCAACATGGCGGCGTCGGCGTCCACGAAGCGTGCCGCCAGGTCGACCGCGCTGGCCGTGAAGGCGCCCAGGTCGGGGGCTGAGGACATGGCGTCGCGGAGCGCGCGGAGCGTGCCCCGCAACCGCCTGGTGCTCGACGCGTCGATCACGCTCGTCAAGTCGTGGGCGAGGTGCGCGAGCGCCCAGGTCACCTCGGCCGGCAGCGCGCCCGCCGCGGTCACCTCGAGCATGGCGAACGGTTCGTCCTGATGCCTAAGCCGGAGCGTCAGGCGGTCCGCCGAACGAGGGGGCTCCCCGCCCACCTCGTCCGCCCACCTGAGCGTCACGGCGTGACCCAACAGCTCCTCCAGTCGCACGGCCGCGTCTCGCGCCAGGTCCTCGGGCGAGACGTCGACGCGAAGCGAGCGCGGCATGTCCAACAGGGCCTGGACGAGGCGGAGCGCGGCCGGCCCGGTGCTGGTAACGCTGTCGTCGGTGCTTGTCACGCCATCTCCCCGTGGGTTGGCCATAGGCTACCTCGCGTCCGGATGACGATCCGCTCGCTCTTGCTCTCGCCACGGTAACAGGTCGTTCCACCGCATGTGAACCACGGGAGCTTCACGCCCCTGCGCCCGATGACGTAACCTCCGAGGCATGGGCGAACACGGCGGCGACGCCGAGGCGGTGGCCGGCGGGTGACGGGGATCCCGCCAACCGAGGGGTTCGCCTCCAAGGTCTGGATGCTGGAGGGCCTGACCCACAGCGTGCCCGGTGAGCTGAGCTTCAGGGCGGGACGGCTCACGTTGCGTGCGGATGCCTGGCGGTGCTTCGACGTCCCGCTCCGGGACGTGCAGGAGGCGGTCTTCCCCTGGTACTACTTCGGCGGCGGCGTCCACCTGACGGTGGCCGGGCAGCGCTGGCGGCTGGGCTTCGTCCGCCCGACGGCCGAGGGCGGTTCCGTTCTCGACATCCGCGAGGGCCTGGCACGGGGCCGAGCGTGGCGCGCGCTGCTCGAGCGGCGGCCGTGAGGGCGGGGGCCGCTCAGCCCACCGTGCCGGTCGCCACCGCGCCGCTCTTGCGGTAGTGCGCCAGCGTGACGCCGTTCGGGGTCACTTGCCCGGACGTCATCACGAACGCCGCCGGCGCGGCGTCATCGGCGAAGATGCGCTTGCCGGGGCCGAGCACAACCGGGAACGTCATCAAGACCATCTCGTCGACCATGCCGTGGGCGAGAAGCGACCGCGCCAGGACGCTCGACCCGATCACCTTCAGTTCCGACCCTGCAGCCTCCCTCAGGGCCTTGACGTCGTCCAGCCCCGTGAGGAGGACGGAGTTGCTCCAACCGCTCGCGGCCACCAGCTCGGGTGTCCAGGTGGAGCTGACGACGTACTTCGTCACGTCCTCGATGCCGGGCCACTGGTCGGCGTGGTGCGGCCAGTAGGCCGCGAAGATCTCGTAGGTGCGGCGACCGAGGAGCAGGTCGGCGGGCTTCAGGTGTTCCGCCATGAACGCGCCCGCGGCCGCGTCGGCGGCTGCGAAATGGGGCGCCGTCCAACCCCCGTACGCGAAGCCGTCGGCCCTGTCCTCATCCGGGCCGCCCGGCGCCTGCATGACGCCGTCGAGCGTCAGGAACTCCTGCATGGTCACCTTGCGCATGGCGCATGGTAGTGGGCCGCAGGCCCGGTCGTGGGCGCAGGTGCACATCGGGCCTCGCGCGGCGGCCGCGGTCGCCGCGCGGGTTGCGGTCCTCACCCGGCGGCGCCTGCCTCCTCGACCGGCAGCGCCTCCAGGCGGAGTCCGTCTGCCTTGTACGTGAGGCGCAACGGTCGTCCCGCCTCGAGTCCGCTCGCTTCGGCGGCTAGCCCTTCCGTCCGGTCGTTGGCCATGTTCGAGGTTACCTCGGCCTACCGCGTTGCGGCCGCGTGGATCTTCCTCAACGTGTGGAAGAAGCGCGTCGTGTTGCGTGTCGGCAACACGTCCGGCGGGAACCTGCCCGACGGCGGGCGGCCGGCGAGGATGCGCCAGACGACGAACGCCTCGTGGGGCGCCACCGCCACGATCTCCATGTCGTTCTTTGAGGAGGCGAGCGGCAGCGGCAGGTCAGGTGGGATGGGGTCGGCCGTGAACGTCACGCAGAAGCGGAGGTCGTCGCGGGGCTCCGTGGCGGCGAACGGGTCGCGCTCTAGGATGCTCGCCAGCTCCGCCGGCGTGCGCAGGAACGTGGGGACGGCGTAGCCGAGCGCGGCCTCCAGCGCCGCCTCGATGGTGCCGGTGAGCGCCTCGCGGTCGCCCTCGGTGGAGTCGAAGAACACGTTGCCGCTGTTGATGTAGGAGGCGACGTTGTCGAACCCCACGGCCTCGAAGACCCGACGCAGGGCCTCCATCGTGACCGTGTGCCCGCCGACGTTGATGCCGCGCAACAGGGCGACGTACCTCATCGGTCCGCGCGTCCCGCTTGGCGCGGGCACCTCCATGCTTCGAGCAGCGCGGGCGCGGGGATCACTGCTGCCGCCGGTAGTGCACCGCGACGACGCCGTTACTCAGGGACGTCGCCGAGCGAAGTTCGAGCCGCCGAGCGCCGGCGAGCGCGCCCTGGAACAGGGTCGGACCGTGGCCGGCGATCAGTGGTTGAACGAGGAACTTGTACTCGTCGACGAGGTCCAGCCGGTCGAGCGCGGCCGCGAGCGTGGCGCTGCCGAGCAGGACGCCTTCCGGCGTCGCGTCCTTGAGTCCCTGCACCGCCGTGCGCAGGTCGCCCGTGAGGTGATGGCTGTTGTTCCAGGGATAGTCACTGCGCGTCGACGACACGACGTACTTCGGCTTGGCCTCCAGCTTGATGGCCCACTCGCGCATGGCGGGGGGCGCGTCCTCGTCGCCGCGGGCGACGGCGGGCCAGTAGCTCTCCATCAGCTCGTAGGTGACCCTGCCCCACAGCATCGCGCCACCCCTGTCCATCAGTCCCGTGAAGTAGGCGTGCGTCTCGTCGTCGGCGATCCCCACGCGGTGGTCGATGCAACCGTCGAGTGTCAGGTTGAGGCTGAAGGTCATGAGGCCCATGGCGTGAGTGTAGACCCGGGGTGGGAGCGCCCGTGGCGAAGACAGCACGTGCCGGGCGCGGCCACGAATGCTCAAGACGCGGTTCGCTATGCACCAACAGCCGTCGTTGCCGCTCTTCGGGCCTACGACCAGCCCGAACCCGTCGAACCTACCGGTCGCCGGTCGGATCTCGGCGGGCATGGGTGGCCTCCGGGCCGTGTGCGCGCTCGCCACACGGGGTCGCGGCGCATGTGGCCCGACCAAGCGCCTTCCCGCCCCGATGTCGCTCCGGCGCCGCCGTAGTACTGCCAAGCGACAAGCGACCACGGGTGGCCCGTTAGCTCCAGCCGCAGCGTCGCAGGTAGGGGTCCCCTCGTCTGCGGCGCGAGGTAGCGTTGGGTCTCGTTGCCCACCACGGCTTCCGAGAAAGCGATGGGCGCCCCACCGTCGATGCTCAGGGTGCCGGCCACGTCGTAGGTGGTGGCGTCGACGTAGGAAGGCTCGGCCTGGAGCTCGAGCCCGTATAGATGACCCTTGGCGAGATCCCCTGCCACGCCCATGTCGTCCGCTCGCAGGAGCTACGTACCTGCGAGCAGGTAGCGGCCGTCGGCGCTCCACTCCGCGCCGCTGCGAGCGGCGTGGGGGAACTCGACCAGGACCTCGCGCGTATCGACGTCCACGATCTCCAACCTGATCCGGTTCCCGTTCGGCGCCGCCAGGACCACGGCGCCACCGTCCGGACCGAGGGCACTCGACCGGCTCTCGGGTTGCGGGTAGGGAAGGGTGAGGGCACCGCCCGACAGGTCGAAGACGCGCACGTCGGTGTCCGAGCCGACCGCCAGGCGGCCACCGTCGGCGCTGAAGGCGAAGTCCGGGACCCGACCGTAACCGACGTGGCCGTCGCGCTCGAACACCACGTCGTAGGTGGCCGTGTCCCAGACCCGCAGGAAGTAGCGGACGCCCGCCGAGCCCTGGGAGGTCGAGGCTGAGGCAAGCCGCGTGCCGCCGGCGCCGAACGCCACGAGACCGGCCTGATCACCCTCCACCTCGAGTTCCTTGACGACGGCGCCCGTGACCGGGTCGACGAGGAGCACGAAGGGGGGCGTCGCCGGCGACCGCCATGACGTCACCGGCCGGCCCGACGGCGAGCTTCTGCGCGCCGCAGTAGGTGCAGGCTCCGAGCCGTGTCCCGGGGTCGAACTCGGCCAGCGTCGACCCGTCGCGGCCGTCCCACACCCTGACCTTACGGCCGACGATGCCGGCCACGAGCGAACCGGTGCCATCGAGCGCCAGGCCGCCCACCAGGGCGTCCGGGGAAGCGTGTGGGTCGAGGCTCAACCTGAGCGATTGGACCTCATCAGGGGGGTCGCGGCTCCGGTCGGTGGCGGGACGCTCCCACGCCCAGAAGAGGCCCGCCGCGTGAGTCGACCGTCTAGGGGGTCACTGCCTCACCTCGAAGCTCAGGCGGAACGCGGGCAACTCCTCACCCGGGTGGTCGACCCAGTTGAGCATGGGGAGCTGCAGGAAGGTGCCATTGGCGCCCGGCAGGAGGGACGCGTCCTGTCCGGGTTCGAGGCGCGGGGCGGGCGGCGCTCCCGGCGCCGTGATGACGCCCCGGTAGATGGACGGGTAGAGGTCGACGTAGTGCACTCCAGGCTGGCCCGGCGCCTTCAGGTGGATCGTCACGTCGCCCTGGCTGTTGACCCCGCAGCCGTAGCCGAGGTAACCGTTGTCCATGACGAGCGTGTAGATGTTGGCCGTGTCGCTCCAGCCGACGCCCTTGATGGTGATCGTGATGTCGCCGGTCGGCGCCACCACGCTCGGCGTGACTGCCGCCACGCTGGGCGTGATCGTGTAGCGCGCCGAGGCGCTGACGTCGCCCACGGTCGCCAGGAGCGTGTGACCGCCACCGAGGTCGTCGGGGGTCGCGAGGCGCATGTCGAACGTACCCGCGGCCGTCGCCGTCACGCTTCCGAGGTCGAGAGTGGCGTCGACGAGTCCGGAGATGATGTCGTTGCCGCGCGTCGTCGTCCAGCCGAGCTCGACCTCCGCGCCGGCCGAGAAACCCTCGCCGTGCACGCCGATCTCGCTGCCAACGGTGCCGGAGCCGTAGTCGAGTACGAGCGACGGGCCGGCGCCGGCGGGTTCGGGCAAGAACGGCGCGCGGGGGAGGGCCTGCGCCTCAGGCGCGCCGGGCAACACCGCGTCACCACCAGTGATGACGAACGTGGCGGCCAGGACCGTGGGCACGTTCGGGTTGAACGTGGGCGCTTGCTGCTGGTTCAGGTACGGCACCGGGTGCGTGCCGGAGAGGACCTGGAGGGAGTGAGGGCCGACCGCGCCCGTCGCCGGGATCACGGCGGTGGCCGTGCCGCGCGTGGTGATGGCGGAGAGCCAGCCCGTGTGCGCGCTGTCGTAGAGGAGGTGCCACGCCAGCTGCCAGAACGTGTACCCGACGCCGGTAAGCGTCACGGTGATCGGGGTGCCCACCGGCCCCGAGGTCGGGTTCACCGTCAGTTGCGGCAGCACGGTGAAGCCCTGACGCGCCACCGTCTCGTCGCCGGCGACGACGAACACGTTGTGCATGTACCCGAAGTCCTCCGGGACCTGGAAGGTGAAGGCGACGGTGCCGTCCGCGCCAACCACCCCTTCGCTCAGGGGCGTGAGCGTCTGCTCTGCGGACACGCCGAGGAAGCGGCCCTCGTCGGTCACGTTCCAGGAGGCGTTCGCGCTCTCCCACACGAGTGCGACGCGGGTTCCGGGCTCCAGGCCGGAGGCCGTGGCCGTGACGGAGCTTGCCACGACGCCGGCGGCCGGTTCCAGAGTCAGGCGACCGGGGAGTTGCGCGGACGCGGTTCCCAGGAGCGCCAGCAGGACCGTCGCGAGCACTACTGATACCCGCGGGCTCACGTTGCTTCGGTTCATCGGGACCTCCAGGCTGCGGGTTTCCGTGGGGGATCGGGGCCGCTGCCTGCTCACCGTAGCGCTCCGCACGACCTTCACCAGGTGCGGGCGCCCCGTCCAACCTGCTTCCAGGTCGTTCCTTGGGCGGCTCGGTGTGGCTGACCGAGGGGCCACGCGGGGACGGCGGTGGTCGGGCGAGCCTCGCGGACCGGGTCCTATGTGTCTTGGTGTCTGTTGGCGGTCGTCACGGCTCGGACACTAGCGCCCGCGCCCTCGCCTGCTCGAAGGCATCGGCAGCGGTGCGCACGGGCAACGCGAGCGCCATGTCAACCTGCTCCCGTGCCTCGGCATCTCGGCCGAGCCCGAACAACACGCGAGCGTACTCGACTCGCAAGTTGATCTGCAGCGGCGCGGCGGCAACCCCGCGCTCGATCATGGGTAGGACCTTGTCGCGCCTGGCACCGAACAGCCAACCGACGCCGAGCTCGGTGAGGGCGTAGTGCCAGGAGGCGTAGGAGACGAGGGCGTCGGCGTTGTCCGGATCGAGGTCCAGCGCGCGCTCGAACAGCTTCCTCACGTCTCCGGCCATCCGTGCTCTGGCGAGAGCTCCTTGGTGGAAACCAGCTTCGCCCTTGGCTCGCGCCAGGGCCATGGTGGCGGTCGCGGCCCACGGCCCGTTCGGCTCGAGCTCCAGGCTCCTCAGGGCCGCCGTTTGGGCGCGGTCGAGCCAGTCACGGGCGGCCGCGCTCTCGGTGGTGAGGTAGACGGCTTGATCGGTGGCCGCGCGCGACGCCAGCAACTGCGCCGTGGCCGTCTGGACGGGCACGGCCTCCTCGTAGGCTGCGGCGAAATCGCCCGCCAGCCACGCGGCGCCGCCTGGTACGCCTTGGTAGGGCACCGGCTGAGCCTGACCCAGAGACACCGTGAAAACGAGAAGCAAGGCCACCGCGAAGCCGCGCACTACCGACGACGTGAGCGAGGGATGTGCGACTGACCGGTGTGACCTTGGGGGCTGCGGGAGTCCTGCCAGCACGCGCGCCAGCTTACCGGCAATCTGCTTTCAAGGGCCTATCGAGTGTGTCAGAGCCGATATGCGCCCGTTCCGCCAGCCACTTGCCCGAGGATCCGGTTGACGCCGCCCTAGACCTCGGCGGACGCGGACGGATCCTCTTGAACCATGGGCTCCGCCCTAAGACGGATTCCCGACGCGATCAGCACCTTCATGACGGTTGCTAGGCTTGGGTTCCCGCTATCGCCGAGCGCGCACTTCGTCTTCTTCCTACCGTGCGCCCTGAGGCGCCGACGCCTTCTCCGCTCAGTCCTTCTGCTGCGGGATGATCAGGACCATGCCGGGGAAGATGAGGTCGGCGTCGTCTATCAGGTGGGAGTTGGCCTCCAGCAGGAGCGGCCACAGAGCACCCTCACGGTAGAAGAACCGCGCGATGCTCGACAGCGAGTCCGCCGGCTGCACCGTGTAGATGCCCCGGGCGCCCGTCAGGAAGGCGACCCGCTGTTGCGCCTCCTCCAGGTCGCCGCGGACCCGGGCGAGTTCCTCCTGGTGTTGGGCGCTGAGCTCGCGCAGGCCTGACTCCTCCTCGGTCAGGCTCTCGAGCTGCCGCGTCAGGTCCGCCGCGCGAGACCGGGAGCGGTCAAGGTCCGAAGCGGCGGTGTCGAGGCGGCGTTCCAGCGCAGCCACGCGCTCGTTCGCTGCCTCGAGCTTCGTGGACAGCTCGTCACGTTCGGCGGTCACTTCCTCGAGCCAATTTCCCGCGGCGGTCAGGGCGGCCTGCGCCTCGTCTCGCTCCCTGGTGATCCAGGCGAGGGCCGCTTCCGCCGCCGAGAGGGCCGCGGTGGTCTCATCGCGCTGCCGCTGCGCCTCGATGAGCTCCGCGCCGGCCGCATCGCGCGAACCGGTTGCCTCGGTGAGCGCCGCGACGGCCTCGTCGGCCCGGCTCTGGGCTCCGGTCAGGGCCGCCTGCGCCGCCTCAGCGGCGGCCTCGGCCTCGTGCTTGCCGGCCTCAGCTGCGGCAAGCGCCGTCTCGGCCGTCTCTAGCTTCCCTTGGGCCTCGGTGAGCGCCGCCTGCGCCGCCTCCGTGGCCGCTTCGGCGGCCCGCTTGCCCTCGTCCGCCTCAGCTAGGGCGATCTGCAACCCCTGGCGTTCCGCCTGGCCCGAGGTCACCAGCTCTTCGGCGTGCGCCAGCGCAGCCTGCAGTTCGCTGACCTGGGCGGCTGCAGCCTCGTGCTGAGCCTCTGCATCTAGAAGGGCTTTCACCTGTTCTTCGAGCTCCGCGGCGTGGGCCGTGAGCTCGACGTGCCGCGCTTCGAGCGTGCCCAACTGCTCTCTTAGGTCCGACGCCCCCTCGAGGGCTGCGTCGCGGCCGGCCTGCGCCTGCCCCAGCTCTACTGCGGTCTTGGCCGCGTCTGCCTCAGCGGTGGCGAGGTTAGCCTCAGCAGCTGCGGCCGCGGCTTCCGCGGCGGCGCGCGCACCGTCCAGTCGCTCGACATCAGCCTCTAGGGTGGCGACCCTGCCCGCCAGCGTCTGGTTCTGGGCCTCCAGGTCCTTCTCGTGCTGGCTCGGGCCGCAGGCGCCGAGCACCGCGGATAACAGGATGGCCGCGAAAGCCACGGTGAGCCGTGAGGCGCGCCGCCGCGCGCGAGCCTCGTGGTCCTTGCTTCTCATGAGGACATAGTAGTCCGCGATAGGCCGCGGCCGGCCGGAGACGTCCGGAGAGCCACCGAGCAGGCGGAGGGGCCTCCGGTTGACGCGTCACCTTCTACGCGCCGATGCAAGTTGGGGCCGCTAGACACTCACTCGGTGACGGGGGAAGGCGCCGCTTCCGGACTCACCAGCTCGGCCCTTAGACGGATACCCATGGCGGTCAGCACCTTCATGACGGTAGCGAACGTCGGGTCGTGACGCCGGCCGAGTTGAGAAGGGTGCTCGGGTCGTAGCCGCTAGCTCGTGGGCAGCTTGAGCACGGCGTCTGCCCACGGTTAGAACACGGTTGCGGGCAGCGACCCCTGTGAGACCAGCTGTACGGCGGCCTCGTCGAACGCCCGCCAGGCGGTCCTGGCCAGCAGCGAGCCCACGCTGGCGCGACGCACGCCCAGCCGCGCAAGGCGCTCGGTGGTCATGCCTGGCCCGCGGAACAGGACGTTGACGGCCTTGGGCGCCACTGCCTGGACGATGGTGCTCATCTGGTCGTCCTCGGTGATCATGGGAGCGGAGAGGCAGTCGGCGCCGGCTTCGGCGTAGGCCACCAGGCGCGCCACCGTGTCGTGGAGGTCGTTGCGCCCGATGAGGAACCCCTCGGAGCGACCGACGAGGATGATGTGAGGTGGTCGCCTGCGAGGTCCTCGATCGACAGGCCGGCGACCCCGGTGGCAGCGGCGCGCGCCACGTTGGCGGCGAGCTCGTCGGGCTCGTCCGCGTAGCCGCTCTCGAAGTCGGCGTTGATGGGCAGATCGGTGGCCTCGCACAGGTGCTGCAGGTGGCCCAACATCCGCTCGAGACCGACCTCCCTGTCGTTCACGCCGAGTGACCAGGCGTAGCCCGCACTGGTGGAGGCCAGGGCGCGGAACCCGAGCCGCTCGAGGCAGCGCACGCCGCCGTTGTCCCACGGGTTGGGCAGGGCGAAGAAGCCGCTGTCGTGCATGGCTTGGAAGGCTAGGCGGCGCGCGGCGAAGCGTGCGTGATGGTCCTGGTTCACGGCCTCGGCGCCAGACTGGGTTCGGTAGCGCCGCGGCTTGGGGTCATGCCCACATCATGCCCACATCATGCCCGCCGTGCGCGAGTTGCGCGGTGGCCGATGGCCGCAGGGGCCCATTCATCATGCCGAGCGCACCGTGACCTCACGCGTGCGCCTGCCAGGCTCTTGCCGATGCGCGAACTCCACGACCGCCTGATCGTCAGCGCGGGTCAGGCCGGGCTCGCCACCAGCCACGTTCTGGCCCACCGCGGCGTGCCTCACGGGGTGCTCGAGAAGGTGCGAGTGGGGCAGGCGTGGCGGGGGAGACGGGCGAGCTTCTGCCCGGTGACGCCGAACTGGACGATGCGTCTTCCGGAGCGGCCGCATGACGGCGAGGATCCCAGGGCCTTCTGCTCGCGTGTCGAGATCGTGGGCTTCCCCGAGCGCTACGCCCATGCCAGCCGAACCCCGCCCCGCGAGGGCGTCAAAGCTCCATGGCGCCCACGTTCACCCGTTGGGGCACTCCGCCGTGGCGGCGGGCCGCCGCGCCCGCTTCCTCGCCGTCGAGCGTGAGGAACCCTTGGCCATGACCCCGCGCACGGGGCGTGTCAGGGGCTGTTGAGGTCAGATCAGGCTGCCTCGTCACGCTGCGCCGAGCGTGGCCTATGACTCACTTGACGGCGCCACGTAGGAACGCTCGACGTCCGTGTGGACGAAGTCCGACCCGACGAAGAGCAGCGGCTCCGAGGCCGCTACCGCCAGCGCGTACGAGAAGCAGTCGCCGAGGTTCAGCTGGGCGGGGTGTCCGCTCCCTTTGCCGAAGTCGGCGTAGGCACGGCTTGCGATGTTCGCCTGTTCCTCATCGAAAGGCACGATCTGGACGTTCCAGACTTGTAGCAATCGGCCCACTAGTCGGACTTTCTCGGGCGGCAATCGGCGCGTGAGCACGGCGTTGAGCTCCACCGCCGTGGCCGCCGACAGCTTCGGTGCCCCGTTGGCGACGATCAACTCCACTAACCGTTGCGCATCCGGCTCATCGCTGATCACGGCGAGGATGGCCGACGTGTCGAGGATCATGCGGGCAGGCCGGACTCGTCGTAGAGCTCGGACTCGGTGGTGCGCAGAGCATGCCGCTCGCTAGCGGTCAAGTTGGCGCGGATCCGTTCGATCAGACGTTCTGAGCTCTTGACTCGGTCCTCCAGGGAGCCGGACTCGTTCGAGTCGCCCGCGTCCAGTGCCGCCAGTCGTTCGCGCACCGCCACTTCCACGGCCTCGGTCTGAGACGTCCCCGTGCGCTCGGCGAGCTCGCGCACCAGGGCGGTCGTCCGTGGGTTCTTGATGTTCAGACTCATGGTAGAAGTCTACCACTTGGTGGTAGATGCTACATACGAGGGCTGCGAGTCGCTGGCGATACCAGGTTGACGCAGGTGAGGGCGTCCAGCACGGACGTGGCGTGCGGACCGCATGGGAGGATCACGGGCCCGGACCCGGATGGGCGCAAGACTCCCGGTGACATTCCTCTTGGCCGCGCCTCTGGACGGCGACCAGGGCGGCCCGAACGGCGCCAGCGTTCTCGTAATGGGCGAAGGCGCCATGAAGCCCACCGTCATGCGGACGCCTGCCGGCCTTGAGCCTTCGGCGTACAGTCGGTCGCCCGAGCCGATCACGACCCGTACCGTCATGAGCACCAGCGCGTCGACTAGCCCGTGCGTCAGGAGGGCTCGAGTCAGGGCACCGCTGCCGAAGGCATCGGGCCCCGAGCCTTCCGAACCTTTCAGCGCCTGATGAGATAGGTCGGGGAGTATGAAAAACCTGATAACTCGTCTTATCCGACTAAGCTAAGCTACCCCGATGGACCACGCGCTCGACCTCTACAAGGACCGCGGCGCCCTCGCCCGCGCCGAGGCGTGGGCGCAGCTGCCGCCCGAGGAGCTCCGTCGCCGCGCGGCGGCGGCCGCCCGCGACCGCGACGCGGAGCAGCTCTGGGCGCTCACCGAAGCGTACCTGTTCCTGCACGGCTCGCGCGGTGCCAAGGTCAGTCTGCACACGCTGCGGACGTACCGCCGCGGCGTCCGCGACCTGGTCGAGGCGTGGGCGTCGGAGAACCTGCTCCGGCCTAGCCGCGACGCCGGCGTCGTCTACATGAGGCGCCTCGAGGCCGGGAACGGCAGCGCTCCCGCGGAGGTCCCGCGGCGCGGCAGGGCGACCGCTGCGCGAGAGGTGCCCGCGTCGCCCGGGAGGCCGCTGAGCGCCGCGTCCCTGCAGGTGAAGCTGGCCGCGGCCCGCACGCTCTACAAGGCGCTGCGCTGGGCGGGCGCTTCCGACGCCAGGCCGTTCGACGACGTGCGTGTAGCCAAGGACCCCACGCCGCCGTGGGAGAAGCGGCGCCCGTACGCTGACCACGAGGTCGAGGCCCTCCTCGCGCTGGCGAGCGGCGCGGAGAAGGTCATGGTGCTGCTCGGCGCGCACGCGGGGCTCCGGATCGGCGAGATGGCGTCCCTCCGCTGGGACGACCTCGACCTGGAGCGCGGCAAGCTCCGCGTGCGCTCCGGCAAGGGCGGCAAGGCGGCCACGGTCAGCGTCACGCGAAGGCTCCGCGACGCCCTCGCCGAGCTGCGGCTCGTGAGCGCCGGCGGGGGTCGCGAGGCGCACCGGCAGCGCGACGCCGCCCTCGTCCTCCCGTGGGCCGCCGACCACGCGCGTAGGCGGTTCCGGCGGCTCTGCGCACTTGCCGGCGTCGAGTACCAGAACGCCGGCGTGCACGGGCTCCGCCACGGCGCCGGCACGCGCTACTACCGGCAGACCGGCGACCTCGGCCGCGTGGCCGCGCACCTGCGGCACGCCGACATCCAGACGACCCGCATCTACGCCAAGATCGGCGCGGCCGAGATCGGCGACGACATCGAGGACTGGTGAGCGTGTGGCCGGTTCCGGTGCGTCCGTCACGTGGGCGCGCCTCAACCTAGGCTGCGGCGCGTCATCTGGCCCCACTTGCCACGGCTGCTCCCGATCCTGAACATGGCCACGACGCGCACGACCGCCAACCACTGCCTGTACCCGAGGTTCTCCGTGATCACGGCGATGAACATCCGGTAGCGATCGCCCAGGCGCCGCGGCGAGTGCGGTAGCGCCTGATCCAGCGCGGCGCTCGTCAGACCCACGAGCATGCCGTAGAGCACGGAGAGTCCGAGGAAGGCCGCCACGAACGGGGCGTCGAGGTTGCCGGTGAGCCACAACACCAAGATCGTCAGGTAGCCCGTCACCTCCAGGATCGGCGAGACGCCCTCCACGAACCAGGCGTAAGGCAGGGCCACCAGCCCGATGCGGCCGTAACGCGGGTTCAGGAGCATGTCGCGGTGCACCCACAAGGTCTCCCACAACCCGCGGTGCCACCTGTCGCGCTGACTCCTCAACACCTTCGCTTCGTCCGGGACCTGCGTCCAGCACACGGGGTCGATCATGAACTCGAGGCGGTGCTCCAGTCGGGCGTCACGGAAGTGACGGTGAAGCCGAACCGTCAACTCGAAGTCCTCCCCCACCGTGTCCACCCTGAGGCCGCCAACCGCCAGGAGCGCGCTGCGGCGGAAGAGGCCGAAGGCGCCCGAGATGGAGATGAGGCACCCCACCTGGCTCATCGCCGCCCGAGCCGCGATGAACGCGCGCAGGTACTCGAGTTGCTGCCATCGGGCGATGAAGTTGCGTGGCGTCCGCGGCTCCTTCACCGCACCACCCACGACCTTCGCCTCGTTCACGACGCGGATGGTGCCGCCCATCCCCATCAGGCTCGGTACGTCGAGGAAGCGCGTGCCCGCCTTCTGCAGGGCGGCGGGATCGATGAGGCTGTCCGCGTCGGTCAGCACCACCACCGGGTACCGCGCCTGCTCCAGGGCGGCGTTGAGGGCGTCCGCCCTGCCGCCGTTCTCCTTGTCCAGGACGAGTAGGCCCGCGTGGGTCGTGCTGCGCCAGGCGGAGCGCACCGGCGCGTGTTGCGTGAACCTGCGGGGGCCCGGGAGGCTCTCGACGAGGTCGAACGCCTCCTTCAGCACCGTCAAGGTCGCGTCCTTGGAGCCGTCGTTCGCCACGATCACCTCGAACTCGGGGTAGTGCATGGCGAGCAGGCTCTCGAGGCTGCTCACGATCGTGGCCTCCTCGTTGTAGGCGGGGATGAGGAAGCTGACGGGCAGGTAGGTCGAGGCCCGCGTCAGCAGCGTCTGCTCCAGAGCCGACAGGCGCCGCCCGCGCATCAACACCGCCCTGGACGCCAGCGCCAACGCGGCCGCGTTGCTGCCGTTGATGACGAGGAAGGCCACGAGGACGAAGGCCTGCAGGCCGTCGACGACGCTCAAGCGCCTACCCCGGGCGCGGGCCGCGCGGGTTGGGGTCGGGGGATGGAGCCGGTCACCGCGGCGATGTCCCGGGCGAAGGCGTCCTCGTGAGACGCGGCGGCGCGCCGGAGGGCGTCGTCGCCCGGCGGGCCGAGCCTGACCAGCGCCGTGGCCGTCGCCAGGCGCACCTCGTAGTTCGGGTCGCCGAGTAGCCGCCACAAGACCGGCAGGGCAAGCCGCGACGGGGCGCCCACCAGCGCGTGCGCCGCCTGCACGCGAGTGCCGACGTGCGTCGCGTTCGCGGCCGCAGCCACTGCGGCCGTCCCGGCGGGGCTCACCACCCCGATGCGCGCGAGGGCCCGCAACGCGGCTGCCGCCGTCTCCCCCACCAACCCATAGGCGAGGGCCCGCTCCACCAGGTCGCCTGCGGCGGGCGGTTGGACCGCGCCGAGCGCGTCGAGCGCCGCGGCACGCACCGCCTCGTGAGAACCGGCCGCCAGGAGTTCCGCGCAGAGCACCGCGACGTTCTGGCCTCCCGCGCTGATGGCGGCGGCCACGAACGGCCTCGCCGAGTCCGCGTCACGCAACGACCCGGCGTGGTCGCGGATGGTCGCGGCGACGTCCTTGACGGCGGCGTCACCGTAGGGCAGCCGCGCCAGGATCTTGCAGGCGCCCAGCAGGGCGGCGTGCGCTGTCCGCCGCTCGGGACCCCGGGCGGCCTCCACGAACAGCGGCAACGCCTCGAGCGGCGCGATCCACGCCAACCGCTCCATCGCCTCCACGGCCGCCATGCGCGTCCCGCCCCGCCGGGCGGCGACGGCCAGGTCGGCGCGCAGCACGCCCGTTACGGCGAGCCCCACCCGCACCGACTCCGCCCCCTCGCCGACCAGGTCCTGGAGGACCTCCGCCGCCGCCTCCGCCGCCGCCACCCGCTCCGCCGCCGGCACCACCGGGGGTGGCGCGCCGGCGGCGACCTCGCTCCAGGCGCGCGTCCACACGGCGACGGCCGCGGCCCGGTTGCCGAGCGAGTCGCTAGCGGCCGCCAACGACAGGTGCACGAGAGCCACTAGCGTCAACGCCGCACCGGCCCCCGCCAGGGCCACCGTCAGCGACCCCCACGCGGTCGCCACGCTCGCGCCCGAACGGAGCTGCAACACGAGCGTCATCATCGTCACGGTGACGACGGTGGCAGCGACCAGGATGGTCACGAACATCGCCGCGACCCTGGTGCCCGCCATCAGAGCCTCAACGCGTCCAGTCGCTGCCTATCGTCGACGGGTGGCACCACCACCTGCAGGCGTACTCCCTCCTGGCGACCCTGCTCCACCCACCGCACCGCTCGGGTCACGCGCGCCACGAGGCTCCGCATGTCGACGGGCTTGGCCACGATGTCGGCGGCGCCCACCGCGAAGGCGCGCTCCACCTGGTCGGGCCCAGCCAGGTTGGACATCATCACGACGGCCGCCCCGGCGGCGACGAAGTTGGCGGCGTGATCGAGTCCGTTGCCGTCGGGGAGGAAGATGTCGAGAAGCACGGCGGTGGGCCTGGCGCCCGCCGCCAAGGCGGACTTGGCCGACTGGAGCTCCCCGAACTCGGCGGCCTGCCAGCCGGCCCGCTCGAACGCGCGGCGCGCGAGTAGCCTGATGGCAGGCGTGTCGTCGACGATCCAGACACTGGACGTCTCGGTCGCGGCGGGCGCCCGCTCGCGGGGCGGTGGCGTCGCCACCGGGGCCGCCGACGTGGCGGCGTCGCGCGGCACCAACGCTATGCGGTAGGCCCCGGCGGCCGCGGCGAGGGTGGAGACCCTCGCGTCGACCTGCGCCGCCACCAGTACGAGGCGTGGCGGCTGGCCGCCCTTGCCGCCGCCGCGGAGGGCCACGGCGGGGTGCAGGCCGGACGGGAGGTTGGGCAACTCGGCGTCCACGACGACGAGGCCCAGCTCGGTCGTCGCAGCCAGGTCCCGCGCCGTTCGCGGCGTCGGAGCGACGGTCACGGTCCAGCCGGCGCAGGCCAGCGCGTGCCTGAAGGGCTCGGGGTCTCTGCCGGGTGCGAGGACCAGGAGCGCGGCCGTACCGCCGGGGGAAGCGGAACCGACGAGGGACATTGGCGGACGCTAGCTCCACGGGGCACCGGCCGGCAGCCGACTTCCTCACACACGGCGCGCCCAGGTCGCCGTCTGGTGCGGCAAGCGCGGCGTCGGAGCCCGCCGCGACGCCCCGTTCTCGAGCGCCGACCAGCGCGACCGGCTAGCCGACGGCCTCGACGGCCACCACGGTCCCCGCGCACACCGCGATCGGCGCTTCCGACGTCGCGGACGACAACAGCAGGCAGCCGCGCTCGTCGATGCCCCGAGCCACGCCGCTCACGCGCCACCCCTCGCCGGCGCCGGCCGCGGAGCCGGGCACGGGCGCGGCGGTGCCGACCGCCTCCGCGTCGCCCACCGTGACGCGCTTGCCGGCCAACCAGTCGAGGGCCGCGTAGCGCCGCCTCAGAGCGGCGGGGACCGGGACGGCGCCCTCGTCGCTCACCGCCGCGGCCAGCGCGCCGCCGACCGCCTCCAAGACCAGCTCCTCGACGGCCGGCAGCGACCAGGACCGCAAGGCGGTGGCGGTGGGAGGCACGTCGTTCTCGACGTTGATCCCCACGCCCAGGAGGAGGTGCTCCCTCACACGCTCGACCAGGACGCCGCCGAGTTTCCTGTCGCGGTAGTAGAGGTCGTTCGGCCACTTGACCTTGCACCTCGCCCCGGCCGCACCGAGCGCTTCTGCGAGCGCCACCCCGACCGCCAGCGTCAGGCCGGCCCCGCCCGCCGGGAGGCGCGCCGCCGGCGTCACGAACGTCTGATAGCTTCCGCCGTCGCCGCTGCGCCAGCTTCCACCGCGACGACCACGCCCCGCCGACTGCGACCGCGCCCGCACCACCGTGCCGGCCGCATCCACGCCGCTAGCCAGCATGCGCTTAGCCACCTCCTGCGTCGAGTCGACGTCGCCGAGCAGCACGACGCGCCAAGCCGGCGGAGCCGCCGGCGACTGCGCAGCCAATCCGGCCGGACCGTCGCTCTCCGTCGTCACGCGGGCAACTCCGCCTCCTTGCGGATGCTGAAGACGCGGCTGACGCCCTGCTCGGTCGTGATGCCCCACAGGGTCTCGGCGATCTCGAAGGTCGCCTTCTGGTGGGTGATGAGCACGAACTGGGTCCCCTGCGCGGCGAGGCGCGCCACGAACTGGCCGTAGCGGCGGATGTTGGCCTCATCGAGAGGGGCGTCGACCTCGTCGAGGACCGCCACCGGCAACCCGCCACCCTCGTCGGCGATCAGCGAGAACAGGAACGCGAGCGCGCCCATGGTGCGCTCCCCGACCGACAGCAGGTGGAGCGAGTGCGTCTGCTTGCCGGGAGGCTGCAGCCGGATCCGCACGCCCACGGGTCGGCTGCCCTCGGCGTCCACCTCGATGGCGCCTCGCGCATCCGGGCCGAAGAGCTGCTTGACGTGACGCGAGAACGCCGTCTGCAGGCGCTCGAGCGCCGCGTTCAGCCGCGCGCTCGTCTCCTTGTCGATCCGGTCGAGCGTCGACTCGAGCTCGGCGACGGCCAGCGTGGCCTGCACCGCCTCCACCTCGAGGTTCTCCTTGCGCTCCGTCACCTCGGCCAGGTCGATGGCGGCGCGGTGGTTGACGGCCCCGAGCGCATCGAGCTCGTCGGTGACCTCGCGCAGCCGGGCGCGACCGGCGCGCTCGGTGATGTCCAGCGCTTCGATCCCGGCAGGGAACGCCCGCAGCTCCTCCTGCGCCAGCTCCAACGCGGCGTCGCGCCTCGCCGCCTGGAGCCTCACGTCCTCAAGCTCCTGCGCGCGCGTCGCCTGCGCCGCAGTCTCCGCCGTCAACTGCTCCTCGAAGGCAGCCAGCGCCGCGCGCGCCGCGGCCACCTCTCCCTCTTCGGTCGCCAGGTCGGCGGGAACGGCCGCCTGGGCGGCGTCCCTCTCGGTTTCCGCCGCCGCCAGCTCGACCGCCTGCTCGGCGGCGGCCCGAGCGAGCTCCTCGTGTTCGGCCGCCAGCTGGACGGCGCGCGCGGCGCCCGCCTCGTAACGCGAGAGCGCCTCCTCGTGCTGGCGCCACCGTTCCCGCGCCAGAGCCGCCGCCTGCTCGGCCCGGGCGGCCTCGCCGCGCGCCTCGGCGAGCGCCGTTCGCGCCGCGTCGAGCGCGGCGACTGCCCCGTCGAGGTCCGCCTCGGCGGTCGCGACGGCGGCAACGAGGTCGGTAGCGGCTGCGTGCGGCACTTCCGGCAGGGCGGCGGACTCCGCCGCGAGCCGTTCCCGCCGCGAACGCAGGTCGATGAGGAGGCGCTCCCGCCCCGCGCCGCGCTCGCGCGCCTCGGCCAGCGCCAGCGCCGCACCCCGGTTCGCCTCCGCCGCCGTGCGCACTGCCTCGAGCAGCTCGCGCATCACCGCCTGCTCGGCGTTGAGTTGGCGCTGCGCCTCCTGCGCAGCGTCGGAGCTGCTCCGCGCCGCCGCCTCGGCCTCCTCGAGGTCGGCGGCGGCCCCCAGCACCGTGGCGTGCTGCGAGCGCTTGCCGCCGCTCATGGCGCCGCTGGGCTCGACCACGTCGCCCTGCAGGGTGACCAGCCGCGGGCGCGCCCCGGGGCGCCGGGCGATCGCGGTGGCGGCATCGATGTCGGTGACCACGAGCGTGCCACTCAGGAGGTTGTCGAACAGCGTGGCGTACTCCCCGTCCACCTCGATCAGCGCCGTGGCGGGGGCGATGACGCCGGGGTGGGAGGCGCCGGGCCGGCCCCGCTCGCCCTGCGGCCTCAGGAGGTCCAGCGGGAGGACGGTCACGAAGCCGCCCGAGCGCCGCACGTGTTCCAGCACCTTCTTGCCCGCCTCGGCGGTCGCTACCACCACATACTCGGCGCGCCGACCGAGCGCCCCCGCGATGGCCTCTTGGTACTCGGGCGCCACCTTCACCAGGTCGGCGACGGCGCCGATCACGCCTTCGATGCCAGAGGCGAGCGCGTTGCGGGGCCCCTGCGCGAAGCCGCGCCTGGCCTCGAAGGCCGCGCGGCTGCGCGCGGCGGCGGCCCCGCGCGAGACCGCCTCGGCCGCGGCCAACGCGTGGCGTTCGTGCGCGCGCTGCAGCGCCGCGCGCTGGGCTTCGGCCTCCCCCTCCGCCCGTGCGAGGTCCGCGGCGGCGGCGGCCTGGCGCGCGCCGAGCGCTTCCAGGTCGGCGCCGCTCGTGTCGGCCTCCATGGCCGCCACCTGGGCGTCCACCTGGGTGAGTTGCGCCCGGAGCGCCTCGCGGCGCGACTCGAGTGCCGCCCCTTCGCGCTCTACAGTGGCGTGATCGCGCCTCAACCGCTCGAACGCCTCGCGCGCCGCGCGTTCACGATCGGCCGCCGCGGTCAACGCGGCCTCGCGGTCGGCCGCGCCAAGCGCCGCGGCGGCCGCACGTTCGGCCGCCGCCTGCGGCGCCTCGTCGGGCGGGGTTGGCCTCGCGGCCTGGGCGAGCCTGTCGCGCTCCGTGCTCACCGCGCGGGCGCGGGCGGCGAGCGCGTCGGCCCGCTCCGTCAGCCGCTCCAGGCGTTCCTGCGCCAGCCTGAGGTTGCCGCGGCGGTACTCGAGCCGCGCGGCAGCCTCCCTGTAACGCTCCTCCGCCCCGTCGCGGTCGGTGGCGAGCCGCCTGCCGCCCTCGCGGAGGTCGAGCAGCCGCTGCCGACCGTCGGCGAGGGCGGCCTCGAGCAGCCCGCGCCGGCCGTCCAGCTCGGCGATCTCGGTAGCCAGGCCCGCTTCGCGCAGGCGCGCGAGGGTGAACCGCAGGCGCAGTTGCAGGGCGCTCAGCTCGGCGTGGCGCTTGGCGCCGGCCGCCTCGCCCTCCAGCGACCGGCAGCGGGCCGCCAGCTCCGCGAGCACGTCCTGCAGCCGAGCCAGGTGCTGTCCCGCCGTCTCGAGCCGCGCCACGGTCTGGTCGCGCCTGCCGGCGAGCCGGGCCACGCCGGCCGCCTCGGCGACGTGCTCGAGGAGCTTGGCGGGGTCGGCCATCAGCACCTGGCTCACCTCGCCCTGCCCGATGATCGCCAGGCCCGACCGGCCGAGTCCCGTTCCAGCCAAGGCCTCCTCCACGTCCAGGAAGCGTGCGCTGCGCCCGTTGAGGCGTAGGCGCGTGGTGCCGTCACGGTCGATGCTGCGGTAGACCTTCACGCCGGCCCCGCCGTGCTTGAGCTCGAGCTCCACCTCGGCGAGGCCGACCGAGCGCTTTCCGCTCGCGCCGTGGAAGATGAGGTCCGTCTTGTCGGTGGCGCGGAACTCGCGCGCCCGGCCGCCGCCTGTCGTCCAGCGCAGCGCGTCGAGCACGTTCGACTTGCCCGACCCGTTCGGGCCGATGATGGCGGTGACGCCGGGGGCGAACTCGAGGGTGGCGCGGTTGCCGAAGCTCTTGAAGCCCTGCAGCGTCAGCGAAGCTAGTCGCACTCGGGGCGGATCCTCACCCGCGCTCGTCGGGGTCGCCGTCGCCCGGCCGCGGGAGCGCCCGGCCCCTGAGGGTGTCGAGCCGGTCGCGGAGCTGGCTCTGCAGGTCGGTGATCCGCCCCTCCATCGTCGTCTGGAGCTGATCGAGGCGGTGCCGAAGCCGGATTATCTCCTCCACGCCGGCCAGGTTGACGCCCAACTCCTGCGTAAGGCGCCTGATCTCGCGGAGTTGCTCGATGTTGCGCTGCGAGTAGAGTCGCGTCTTGCCCGCGCTGCGGCTGGGCTCGATGAGGCCCTTGCGCTCGTAGAGGCGGAGGGTCTGCGGGTGCATGTCGACCAGTTCGGCCGCGACGCTTATCACGTATAGGGGCTTGTCCTGGTCGATGCCGCGCGGGTCTTCGCCGGCGTCGTCCACCCCGTGGCCGGGGCCGCCTTCCGACACGTCCTCGACGGGTGCCAGCAGCTCGGAACCTTGCAACCGGTCGTTCACGTTCGCGTCACCCTGCCTCGCCTCCAACGCCAAGTCTACGCAACCAGCGGCCCGCGGCGCGAGCCGCGCCCTCGAGCCAGGCAGTGGCGAGCGTGAGCCTCAGGTCGCCGCGCGACCCGCCCGGTCCCGGCAGGCCCATGCCATGGGCGACCACCGTCGCGCCGGCGGCGCTGCCGGGCGGGATGGTCACGGCGACCCCGCTGTACTCGGCCGCGCCACCCCGCGTCGCCTCCCAGGGCGTGACCGTGAGCGGCGCGTGGACGTCGAAGTCGCGCACCTGGGCGTCGGCGGGCTTGGACCAACCGACCTGCACCATCACGTCGCCGGGTGGGTTGCCGGGCCCGCCGGCGCCGGCCAGCCGCAGCCGGGCGCCGACCGGCGTGTTGGGCGGGACCGTTACGTCCAGCTTGGCGCCGC
This sequence comes from Trueperaceae bacterium, assembly GCA_019454765.1. Lineage (NCBI taxonomy): Bacteria > Thermotogati > Deinococcota > Deinococci > Trueperales > Trueperaceae > Trueperaceae bacterium. Next base: position 29,568 of record JACFNR010000018.1, read on the forward strand.
CGCGCCTCACGCCGCGACCGCCGCAGTCTGGGCAGGTGGCGTCCGCGGTGCGCGCTCCGGCCTCGAAAGGTCCGAGGGGCCGCACCACCCCGGCGCCAGGCGCCAGGCGCCCCGTGCCCTTGCACGTGGGGCAGACGCACGGTCCCGGCACGGCGACGACCCTGTTGGTGCCGGCGTGCAGCTCGCCCAGCGTCAGCGCCGCCGTGAGCTCGTACGTCCGGCCCGCCACCAGGCCCGCGCCTCGCAACACTCCCGTCATCATGCCGAAGAGCGCGTCGAAGACGGCGTTGCCGGTGTGGGGCACGCCGCCCTGAGAGCCCCAGTCGACGTGGATGTCCGCGTCGCGGAAGACGTCGCGCCAATCGACCTGGCTCGTGTCGTGGCGGTACCCGGCAGGGCCCTGCCCGCCGAAGCGGTCGTAGCGGGCGCGGGACGCGGGGTCTCGCAGGACGGCGTAGGCCTCCGACAGCTCCTTGAAGCGTTCCTCCGCCTGGCGGTCGCCGGGGTTACGGTCCGGATGGTAGCGTAACGCCTTCTCGCGGTAGGCGGCCTTGAGTGCGTCGGCGTCGGCGTCTCGCGGGACGCCTAGCACCTCGTAGGGGTCGCGGGCCACTGTCACAGGAGCAAGCATACGTTTTTTGAGCGCCGGAGACTAAAGTCCTGGCTGCAGCCGGGCGGTGCTATCTTGGGAACCGGCCGGCGGTACCATCGACGCCTGCCGTGACCGGAGGTGTCGCGTGACGCGAAGGAAGAGGCTGGCGGTCGCCTTCGTGGCCGCCGCGCTGCTCGTGATGGGGCTCTCGGCGTGCCGCAACGAGACCCAGAACCGCATCCGGCGGAGCATCCAGGAGTACACGGCGCAGCGCATGTACATCACCATCTACTCGTACGACGGGAAGGTCGTCTTCACCGGGCTCGTGGACGGGAAGGTCACGCGCAGCGGCAACGCCTCGGAGGGCGGCTCCGGCTCCGAGTCGCTGGGCGACTACATCTACTGGTACGACGAGCGCGGCCGCTACCTCCAGACGGACCTCCCCTACCTCGTCTCCACCTACGACAGGAACGTACCCGCCGCCCCCTGAGGCCACGCCTTGCCGGGGCTCCGCCGCACGGTTAAGGAACGGTGTCCTTGCCGGCTGGGGGAGCGTTGCTACACTTGTGTCAGCTAGGAGGCACACATGAACCTCAAGTCGCTCCGCCTCGCCCTGGTAGCCGCCGCCGCCACGCTGCTCGTGTCGGCGTGCACGATCACCGTGCGGCCCGGCGGCTTCACCAGCTCCGACCTGACGTTGTCGGGCGTGATCCAGGACTTCCAGCCCACGCGCGGCAACGGCGCGGCCTACTACGTCGGCGAGAACGTCGAGTTCAGGCTCGTGACCGACCGGTCTGGTTACGTCACCCTCACCGCGCTGGATCCCGACGGCAAGGTCTACGTCTTCGAGCGCAACATCCCCGTTCAGGCCGGGGTCAACTACCTACCGGTCGCCGGAGCCCGTCACGTCTACTCCGTCAACCCGCCGCTCGGGCAGCAGCGCGTCAGGGCGAGCTTCACCGTCGGGCGCACGGACGGGAGCGTCAAGTACGTCGGCCGCTACGGTGACGGCGACTGGACGAGCGCCATCCAGATCGAGATCCGCCCCTCGCCCGTGCGGGACGTGGCGGAGACCTACTTCTACATCCGCTGACCCGCTGCTCGCCGGCGGTCTGGCGCGTCACGGCACCCCGTCAGGTGCCGTGACGCGCTGTCGGTGGAGTAGAATGAGCGGGCCGCCTAGCGCGTCCAGCGCAGGTCCGGGCCCGACGGCGCCCGCCCTGCCTGCAGCGCGGGCGCGGCGGTGCCCTTCGAAAGGAAACTAGACTTTGGCAGGACATAGCAAGTGGGCCCAGATCAAGCGTAAGAAGGGCGCGCTCGACAAGCAGCGCGGCAAGGTCATCAGCAAGCACGTGCGCGCCATCCAGTCCGCCGTCAGGAGCGGCGGTAGCGGCGACCCTAGCGTGAACCTGCCGCTCAGGAACGCCCTGTCGGCCGCCAAGGTCGACAACGTGCCGATCGACAACGTCGACCGGGCCATCGAGCGCGCGCTGGGTGGCGGCGAGGGAGGCAACTTCGAGCCTGCCTTCTACGAGGGCTACGGCCCCGCCGGAGTCGCCATGCTCGTGGAGACCCTCACCGACAACAAGAACCGCACGGCGGGCGAGGTGAGGCACGTCTTCAGCAAGCACGGCGGCAACATGTCGGGTTCGACCGCGTGGCAGTTCGACACGAAGGGCATGATCACGGTGGATCAGGTCGGCGACGCCGTCGAGGAGGCGGCCATCGAGCTCGGGGCCGACGACATCGAGGTCGACGACGGCACCTCCGTGCTCTACACCCCGCCGGCCGAGCTCTACGCCATCGTCGAGGGCCTGCAGGAGCGAGGGTTGCCGGTCGACGTCGTGCAGCTCACCAAGCTGCCGCAGACCCAGACCGCCCTGACGCCCGAGGAGGCGCGCAAGGTCATGAACTTCCTCGAGAGCTTGGAGGACCTCGACGACGTGCAGAACGTCTACACCACGGCAGCTCTCGACGACGTCGAAGAGGACGTCGACGCGATCGGCTGAGCCGAGAAAGGGTGCCAATGAGCTTTCCGCTCGTCCGCTGGGACGACCTGCCCGCCATCACCTCCAACCAGATGCAGCAGCTCATCATGCTGGCGACAGGCAAGTTCGGTCTCGACACGCGCGTCCTCGTTGAGCACACGGCGAGGAACCTCGTCGCCCTGATCGAGGCGTTCGGCGGCGACGGTCCCGTGCTCGTGGTTGCCGGCCGCGGCAACAACGGTAGCGGCGGCTTGGCGGCGGCGAGGCTGCTGGCGGCGCGCGGCCGCCGGGTGTGGGTGGTGCCCACCCACGAGGCGGAGAACTACTCTGGCACCCCCAAGGAGCAGCTCGAGCACCTGCGGCACTTCGAGCGCGTGAAGGTGCGCACGAGCCTCCCCAAGATGAAGTTCGGCTGCGTCATCGATGCCGCCATCGGCACCAACCTCGAGGGACCGCCGCGCGGCCGCACCCTCGACGTGATCACCGTCCTCAACAACCTGACCGACAGCCTGGTCGTCTCGCTCGACACCCCCACCGGCATGCGCGCCGACGACGGCACCACCCCGGGCGACGTGGTGCGGGCGACCATCACCATGAGCATCGGCCTGCCGAAGGTGGGCGTCAAGCCGGGGGGCAACGTCGGTCGCCTGTTCGTGGGCGACCTGAGCCTGCCGCCTGGACTCTACGAGAACCTGCAGCTCCCTCCTGTCGACCTTCCCGCATACGTGACCGAGGTGGCCGACTAGGGGCCGCGAGACGGCGGGCCTAGCGCCCGCCGCGTGACCGAGCGCGAAGCGGAAGGCCCGCCCCGGCGAACCGGGGCGGGCCTCTTTGGTAGGCGCGGACAGGATTGAACTGTCGACCTCTACAGTGTCAGTGTAGCGCTCTCCCACTGAGCTACGCGCCTGCGGTGCTGCCGTCCGGGCGGGTGGCCGCCGGTCGGGTGGGATGTGGAGGCGCCGACCGGAATCGAACCGGTGAATCGAGGTTTTGCAGACCTCTGCCTTACCGCTTGGCTACGGCGCCAAGCTCACAGAAAGTACCACGCGCGCTTCCGGGGCGTCAACGTGCACGAAACGCGCCCCACACGTGGTGACGCGGTGAGGCGGGAGGCCGCGGCGGCAGGCGGTAAGCTCGGACGATGTCAGGCGGACCGAAGCGCTTCTCGCATCTGCACCAGCACACGGATTACTCGCTCCTGGACGGCGCGGCCAGGATAGGCGACCTCATCGGTTGGGTTCGCGAGGTCTCCCCCGACGACCCCGCCGTCGCCATGACCGACCACGGCAACATGCACGGCGCGGTGGCCTTCTACAAGGCGGCCGTTGCCGCCGGCGTGAAGCCCATCCTCGGGCTCGAGGCCTACGTCGCCTCGGGCTCGCGCTTCGAGAAGCGCCGCGGTTCCAACCGGCTCGACGGCGGTTACTTCCACCTGACGCTCCTCGCCAAGGACTTCACCGGCTACCAGAACCTCTGCCGCCTGAGCAGCCGGGCGTACCTCGAGGGCTTCTACATGAAGCCGCGCGTCGACCTGGAGCTGCTGCGCGAGCACTCGCGCGGGGTGATCGCGCTGTCGGGGTGCCTCGGCGCGCAGATCCCCCGCACCATCCTCGACATCGGACCCGACGCGGGCGAGAAGATCCTGCTCGAGCACCTGAGCATATTCGGCGACGACTTCTTCGTCGAGCTGCAGGACCACGGCCTCGAGGAGCAGCGCCGCCTCAACCCGATCCTCAAGGAGTTCGCCACCCGGCACGGCATCGGCATGGTGGCCACCAACGACGGTCACTACGTTCGCAAGGAGGACGCGCACGCTCACGACGTCCTGCTCGCCATAGGCACGAAGGCGTTGGTGAGCGACGAGGACCGCATGCGCTTCCCGTGCGAGGAGTTCTACGTGAAGAGCCCGGCCGAGATGGCCGCGGCCCTGCCCGAGGCGGAGTACCCCGGCGCCCTCGCCAACACGAACCACGTGGCCGACCTGTGCGACGTGGAGCTTCCCATCGGCAAGAAGCGCGTCTACCAGATGCCGGAGCTCCACCTGCCGGCCGGGGTGACCCTGGCGGAGCAGCTCCGCACCGACGCCTACCGCGGCCTCATGCGGCGCTACCCGGAGCTCGACGAGGCCGCCCTGCGCGCCTACGGCGCGGCCTCCGGCGTGACCGCCGCGGGCAGCGCCCCCCTGGACGCGGTGCTGCTCGGGGTGGCTCGCGCCGGCGAGAAGGGCGCGCGGCCGGCGGCGCCGGGGGAGAACTTCGGGCGGTACGACTACCCGCACCTCGCCGACTTCCTGGCCGGCGACGCCGACGAGGTCGTGAAGACCGTCATGGCGCGCGTCGAGTTCGAGCTCGGCGTGATCATCGCGATGGGGTTCCCCGACTACTTCCTCATCGTCGCCGACTTCATCAACTGGGCCAAGCAGCAGGGCATCGCCGTCGGGCCGGGCCGCGGCTCGGGCGCAGGCTCCATCGTCGCCTACGCGCTGGGCATCACCAACATCGACCCCCTCAGGTACGGCCTGCTGTTCGAGCGCTTCCTCAACCCCGACCGGGTGAGCATGCCCGATTTCGACATCGACTTCTCCGACGTGCGACGCGGCGAGGTGATCGACTACGTGCGCGAGAAGTACGGTCACGACAAGGTGGCCCTCATCGCCACCTTCGGGACGCTCGCGTCGCGCGCCGCCATCAAGGACGCGGCCCGGGTGATGGAGGCGTCGTTCGCGGAGGCCGACAAGGTCGCCAAGCTCGTGCCGCTCAAGTTCGGGCGGAGCATCTCCATCGACGAGGCCCTGAAGGACGTGCCCGAGCTGCGCGACGCCTACGAGGCGGGCGCCAAGGAGTACGTGGACGTGGCCCGCCAGCTCGAGGGGCTCACCCGTCACGCCTCCGTCCACGCCGCCGGCGTGATCATCGCGCGGCACGAGGTGCAGGAGCTGGCGCCCGTCTTCCGCGTCGGGGACGGCCCAGTGGTCTGTCAGTACGACATGGGTTCGATCGAGGAACTCGGCTTCATCAAGATGGACTTCCTGGGCCTGCGCACCCTGTCGCTCATCGAGGCGGCCGTGCGCATCGTGAAGGAGTCGCGCGGCATCGACCTCGACCCCGACGCGTTCCCGGAGGAGGACGCCGACACGTTCCAGTTGCTCGCGCGCGGCGAGTCCTCCGGCGTGTTCCAGTTCGAGGGCTCTGGCATGATCGACACCCTCAAGCGCCTGAAGCCGCGGCGCATCCAGGACCTCATCGCCGTCGGCGCGCTCTTCCGACCCGGGCCGATGGAGAACATCCCCACCTACATCAGGCGCCACCACGGCAAGGAGCCGATCGATTACTCCGACTTCCCGGGCTCCGAGAAGCTACTCGCCCCCATCCTCGAGGAGACGTACGGCATACCCGTCTACCAGGAGCAGATCATGCAGATCGCCCAGGTGGTGGCCGGCTACAGCCTCGGCGAGGCCGACCTGCTGCGGCGCGCGATGGGCAAGAAGAAGGTCGAGGAGATGGTCAAGCACCGCTCCGTCTTCCAGGCCGGCGCGGCCGAGAAGGGCATCGGCGACGCGGAGTCGGGGCGCATCTTCGACCTGCTCGAGCGCTTCGCCAACTACGGCTTCAACAAGTCTCACGCCGCCGCCTACGCAGTCCTGTCGTACCAGACGGCGTACCTGAAGGCCCACTTCCCCGTCGAGTTCGCCGCCGCCCTGCTCACCGTCGAGCGGGGCGACTCGGAGAAGGTGGCGCAGTACGTCGCCGACGCGCGTCACCTCGGCGTCGAGGTGCTGGCGCCCGACATCAACGCCTCGCGCGGCGACTTCACCCCCGTGGAGGGGGTGGTGCGCTTCGGGCTGTACGGCATCAGGAACCTGGGCGACGGCGCGGTCGACCACATCCTGGCGGAACGCGACAGGGGCGGGCCGTTCAAGGACCTGTTCGACTTCTGCCGCCGCGTCGACACCACCGTCGTCAACAGGCGCGCCACGGAGCACCTCGTCAAGTCGGGCGCCATGGACCGCCTCGCCGGGGTCGCGGGGCGCGGCGGCGCCGCCGGCAGGCACCTGCTCCTCGCCAACCTCGAGACGGCCATGCGGTGGGGCGCCGCCGAGCGCGAGCAGGCCGCCTCGGGGCAGATGAGCCTGTTCGGCGTGGAGGAGGTGGCGCCCCCGAGCCTGGCCGACGCGCCCGAGCTGGACGACCTCACCCTGCTGCGCTTCGAGAAGGAGGCCCTCGGCCTCTACATCAGCGCTCACCCCATGGCGTCCTACGTCGGGCTGGCCGACGCGGCCTCGGTCAGCGTGGCCGACCTCGACCGGCGTTACCGCGCGTTCGATCAGGCCGGCGGCAAGGGGCGGCTGAGGCTCGTCCTGGCCGGTCTGCTGCAGAACGTCGTCAAGCGACCGACCCGCAAGGGCGGCATGATGGCTCGCTTCGAGGTGGCGGACGAGACCGGCGCGCGGGAGGTCCTCGCCTTCGGCCGGACCTACGACTCGGTGGCGCCGCTGCTGGAGGAGGACGCCCCGGTGGTGGCCCTCGTCGAGCTGAGCGAGGAGGGCGAGGGGGTCCGCGTCGTGGTGGAGCGCCTGATCAGGTGGGACACGCGGGCCGCGTCGCAGGGCGGGGCGCCGGAGGTGGCGCTGCTAGGCTTCGACCTCACGCAGGTGGGGCGGGGCCAGCTCCTCGAGCTCAGGTCGCTGCTCGACGAGCACGCCGGCCGCACCCCGGTGCGCCTCGCGCTCGAGGTGGACGGGGAGCTCGTCCTCTACGACCTGGAAGGCGCCGCCGTCGACTCGGCCGCGCTCGAGGAGCTCGCCGTCACCTGCCCCTGGCTGAGCGCGCGGGTCACCGTCGATAGGACCGCGCTGTTGGCCGACCGCGGCCAGAACCAGTGGCAGCAGCGGCGGGCGGAACCGGCGGTCGAGACGCCGTTCTGACCCTGCACCTGCGGCGGCCGGGCGCGGGAGGTCAGTCGGCGGCGGCCAGGCGCCGCTCGACGTCGATCTGCGTGGCCGCCATCTTGAACGCCTGTGCGCTGGTGGCGGCGTTGTGGCCCGTGCCGTAGTCGATGATCCCCGCGCCGTACAGCTCCGCCAGGTGCGCGTCGAACGAGCGCATGCCGTCGAGCGTCGCCTCCTTCAGCACGTCGTAGAGCTCCGGGGTGCGCTCCGGGTCGCGCACGAGGTCCTTCACGCGCAGCGTGCCCTTGAGGATCTCCGTGGCGGCGACGCGGCCGCGCCCGCCCGCGCGCGGTAGCAGGCGCTGCGAGACGATGCCCACCAGCGACTCGGCGAACAGGACGCGCGCCGTGTCGCGCTCGTAGGGCGGGAACAGCTCCATCACGCGGTTGATGGTCCTGACCGAGTCTTGCGTGTGCAGCGTGCTGAAGACCAGGTGTCCCGTCTGCGCCGCGCTCAGGGCCGCGGCGGCGGTGGCGTGATCCCTGATCTCGCCGATGAGGATGACGTCGGGGTCCTGGCGCATGGCGGCGACGAGCGCCTCGGCGAACGAGGGGGCGTCGACGCCCAGCTCGCGCTGCACCACGATGGAGTTGCGGGAGCGGTGCAGGTACTCGATGGGGTCCTCCACCGTCACGATCATCTTCGAGTGCGCGGCGTTGATCTCGTGGACGATACGTGCCAGCGTCGTCGACTTGCCGGAGCCGGTCGGGCCGGTCACGAGCACGAGCCCCTTCTCCTGGTCCCGCAGGTAGTCGATCGTGTCGGCCGGGAGGTCGACGACCTGCAGCGACTCCTCGTCGGAGTTCACCACGCGCAAGACGGCGCTGACGCTCCCCCGCTGCCTGAACAGGTTGACGCGGAAGCGCCCCAACCCGGTCACGGCGTACGCCAGGTCGACCTGGTGCTTCGTCTCGAACGCCGCCTTGTGGCGCTCGTCGCACATGAGGTCGATGAGCGCCGCCGTGAACTTGGGCGTGATGCGGGCCTCCGTCACGGGCGTGAGCCTGCCGCTAACGCGGGCCATGGCGGGCAGGCCCACGTGAAGGTGAACGTCGGAGGCCCCCTGTTCGACGATCTGTCGCAGCAAGTCGTTGAAGTGCATACTCGGACTCTATCGACGTCGCCTGACGGCGTTCTTTCTTGAGCGGAGCCGCCCGGCCCCCGCGATGTGCCCGGCGGGGTGCCGGCCGCCCGCGTAGTGAACGCGGGCGACGCCACGTGGTGGCCGCGAGCCGGTAGACTGCTGCGTCATGACGGAACCCACCCACGAACTCACCGGCGCCCGACCGGTCGCCGCTGCCGTCGCGGGGGGCGCAGCGTGACCCGCGTCGCCGCCCTCGTGATCCTCCTCGTCGTCATCGTCGCGAGCGGCTTCTGGCTGGCGCGCGACCGCTCGACGCCGACGGGTGGGGGCGCGGACGGGGAGGTCGCCGCTGACGCGGCACCCGCCGCCGCCCAACCGGGAACACCCACCCCCGCGGCGCCCGAGGCCGGGCAGGCGGAGGTCGCCGCGGGCGGTGAGCCCGTGGGGGCGCCGGCCGCCGCGGGCGAGGCCGCGAGCGATCCGGCACCGACCGCGTTGACGCTGCCGGCGGGCTACGAGCAGGTGCCCTACCTCGTGGACGAGCCGCAGCAGGCGTTCGACGCCCCGCAGCAGGTGCTCGATCCCGACCTCGACTACGTGGCCGTGCTCCGCACCAACCGCGGCGACCTCACCGTCGACCTGTACTCGCGCCGCGCGCCGAACACCGTAAACAACTTCGTGTTCCTTGCGCTCAACCACTTCTACGACGGCGTGCCGTTCCACCGGGTCTTGGAGGGCTTCATGGCGCAGACGGGCGACCCGACGGGCACCGGCCGCGGCGGCCCCGGCTACCAGTTCGACGACGAGATCGCGGCCGACCTGCACTTCGACGCTCGCGGCATCCTCGCCATGGCCAACGCAGGCAAGGCGGCCGACGGCAGCGGCACGAACGGGTCGCAGTTCTTCATCACCTTCGAACCCACGCCCTGGCTCGACGGCAACCACACGATCTTCGGCCACGTCATCGCCGGCGACCCGGTGCTCGACGCGATCACGCGCGTCGATCCGGGCACCCCCAGCGTGATCGCCTACGTCGACGAACCCGCGACCGACCTGGCCGCCAAGGGCATCGACCTGCCCGCGGCCGAAGGCCAGACCGTGGGGGACGCGGTCGAGGCCCTGCTCGGCACCATGCCGGTGGCGGGGCAGTCGTTCAACCTCGCAGGCTACGTCGTGGCCGTCGGGCAGGCCGGCGGGGAACCCGCCTTCGGCTTCTTCCGGGCGCCCGACCAGTTGGAGACCGTCGTCATCGCCGCGCGACCGCGCGAGTGACCGAGCGAACGGAGGTCCGCGTGGCGCCAGTCGCGCGTGCCGGAAAGGTCCACCCCATGAACGAACTGTTGACCGGTTTCAGGAGCGTCGAGCCGCTCGCCGCCGAGCGCCGCACGCGCTTCGAGCGGGCCGAGGACGTGCTGGAAGACGGCGCGGAGTACCGCGCCGTGATCACGACCAACAAGGGCGAGCTCGTCCTCGAGCTCTACCCCGACCAGGCGCCGCGGACGGTGAACAACTTCGTCTTCCTCGCCCTGAACCGCTACTACGACGGGGTGGTCTTCCACCGCGTCCTCGAGGACTTCATGGCGCAGACGGGCGACCCGACGGGCACCGGCACCGGCGGTCCCGGTTACACGTTCGCGGACGAGTTCCACGCCGACCTGCGCCACCGCGGCGTCGGCGTGCTCAGCATGGCGAACGCCGGTCCCGGCTTCAGGGGCGAGGGGACGAACGGGTCGCAGTTCTTCATCACCTTCACCGACACGCCGTGGCTCGACGGCAAGCACAGCGTGTTCGGCAAGGTCATCGGGGGAGCGGACGTGCTCGACCGGATCCAACGGATCGACCCCAGCCGGCGCGGCGGCCCGGATCCCGACCGGATGGAGTCCGTCGTCATCTACACCCGCTGACCCCCTAGCCGAGCCACGGCACCTTCGCGAACGGCGCGCGACGACCCGCGAGGGGTCGCGCGCCAGGGCCTTCGGGGGCGCCGCCCCGCGTCAGGCCAGAGGGTTCACCTTGAGGAGGCGCCGCACGTGAGCGTCGCGCAGGTGCGCCACGAACGCCTCCGCCGCCACCCCGTGGCGCTCCGGCTCCTGGCGGCTCCGGAACGACACCTGCCTGGCAGCCTCCTCCTTGTCGCCGACGACGACGATGTAGGGCACCTTGTAGAGCTCGGCGTCGCGGATCTTGGCGTTCATGCGCTCGTTGCTGTCGTCGACCTCGCTGCGGAGTCCCGCGGCCTCCAGCAGCTCCTGCAGGCCACGCGCGTAACCGGCGTGACGGTCCGCGATGGGCACGATCCTCACCTGCTCGGGCGCCAACCACACCGGGAAGTCGCCTGCGAAGTGCTCGATGAGGAAACCGATGAAGCGTTCGTGCGTGGAGAGGGGCGCCCGGTGCAGGCACAGGGGCGTCCGGCGTTCGTTGTGCTCGTCGACGTACGTGAGGTCGAAACGTGCTGGCTGCGCGAAGTCGACCTGGTTGGTGGCCAGCGTGAACTCGCGCCCGATGGCGCTCTTGATCTGCACGTCGATCTTGGGTCCGTAGAAGGCCGCCTCGTCCTCGGCCTCGACGAACGGCACGCCCGCCGCCAGCAGCGCGTCGCGGACCATGGCCTCCGTCTTCACCCAGAGCTCGGGCTGATCGACGTACTTCTTCCCCAGGCCTTCGACCGAGTGCTTCGAGAGCCGCATCACGTAATCGTCGATGCCGAACAGGTCGAAGTACTTGGTGTAGAGGTCGATGACGGCTAGGAACTCCGCCTCGAACTGCTCCTCCGTGCAGTAGATGTGCGCGTCGTTCATCTGCATGGAGCGCACGCGCATCAGGCCCATGAGCGCCCCGGAGTCCTCGTAGCGGTAGCAGGTGCCGTACTCCGCCAGCCTGAGCGGCAGGTCGCGGTAGCTGTGCTGGCGCGCCGCGTAGATCTTGTGGTGGAACGGGCAGTTCATGGGCTTGACGTAGTACTTCTCCCCATCCTCCAGGACCATGGGCGGGTACATCGAGTCGGCGTAGTAGGGCAGGTGCCCCGACTTCACGAAGAGCTGCTCCTTGGTGAGGTGAGGGCTGCGCACGCGCTTGTAGCCGGCGGCCTCCTCCGTCTCCTTCGCCAGGCGCTCGATCTCCTCCACCATGATGGCGCCGCGCGGCAACCATAGCGGCAGTCCGGGGCCGACGTCCTCGTCCAGCACGAAGATGTCGAGCTCGGCGCCGAGCTTGCGGTGGTCGCGCCGCTTCGCCTCCTCCAGCTGCCAGAGGTGACGCTCGAGCTCCTCCTTGGTCGCGAACGCCACGCCGTAGATGCGTTGCAGCATGGGACGCGACTCGTCGCCGCGCCAGTACGCGCCCGCCACGCTCATCAGCTTGAAGCTGGCGGGGACCGCCCCGGTGCGGGGCAGGTGCGGGCCGCGGCACAGGTCGGTGAAGCCGCCGGCGCCGCCCTGCTCGTAGAAGCTGATCGCCTCGCCGACCGGCAGGTCGGTTATGAGCTCCACCTTGTACGGGTCGCCTTGCGCTTCGAAGCGCGCCAACGCCTCGGGCCTTGGCAGCTCGTACTTCACGAGCGGCAGGTCGGCGGCCACGATGGCGCGCATGCGCGCCTCGATGGCCGTCAGGTCCTCGGGCGTCAGGGAGCGCGGCAGGTCGAAGTCGTAGTAGAAGCCGTTGTCGATGACCGGTCCCACACCCATCTTGACCGACTCCGCCGGGTGGCCCTCGGCCACGAACAGCTCGCGGACGGCCTGCGCCATCACGTGCGCCAGCGTGTGGCGCGCCAGGAAGATGGCGTCGTCGGCGTCGCGCTTCGTGACGATGGCCACGTGTGCCCCTGCCGGGACGGCGCTCTGGAGGTCCGACAGGCGCCCGTCGACGCGGACGCCGAGGGCGGCCTTGGCTAGGCCCGGGCCGATGGCGCCGGCAACGTCGGCGCCGGTGGCGCCGGCGGGGACGTCGAGCCGCTTACCGTCGGGAAGAACCACGAACATCTCTCACCTGAACCGATCTGGTGGTCGCGCCGGGGCGCGTTACCGTGCATCCGTCTTTGGGGGTGCCGGGAACCCCGGCAGGCCGGTGGGCGTCGACTAGGCAGTCGAGGCGGCCCGCACCGGCGTTCGCCGCGCGTGGGCGCGCGGGGCGCCGTCGCCGGTGTCGCCGTGCCGGACCGCGTGCTGCACGGGCCGATACTACCACGAGGCTCAGGCCCCGGCCCGAGCCTTGGTAAGCTCTCGTCCATGCATATCGTGGCACTGGTCACGGAAGACGCCGACCTCAGACACGCGCTCCGCGACTTCCATGACGGGGCCGGGCGCTTCCTGCTCCACCCCGTCCCGGACGGCTCCATGAGCGACCTGGTCAGGGCCCTTCCCAGGCTCGACTTCGCCGGCGCCCTCGTGCTCGACGAGGCGCGACAGGCCGAGGCGAAGGCGCTGGCGGCCCGGAGCTCGCTGGACGCGGCGGACCTGGGGGTTGCCGACACCTTGACGGTCACGCAGGCCGGTGTGATGGCGGACCACTCGTTCGGGCGCGCCCTCACGGCCATGCTCGCCGCCCGGCGCTGGCACGCGGACGGCGCCCACGCCGTCGTCCTCGGGGCCGGCCCGTACGCCAGGGCCACGGCGCGCGAGTTGGTGCGGCTCGGCGTGGCCTCCCTGGCCATCCTCGCGGCCGACCGCGTGACGGCCGAGCGGGCCAAGCCGGAGGCCGCCGGCACCAACGTCTACGCGCGCTCGCTGCACGACCCGCTCTGCACGACGCTGCTCGAGCGCGCCGACCTCGTCGTGAGGCTGGACGCGTCCGCGCGCGTGCCCGACGAGCTGCTCGGCCCACACCTCACGATCGTCGACCTGGCCGACACTGCCGTCTCCGAACTCCGGAGCCGGGCCCTCGCCCTGGGAGGGCTGACCTTCAACCGCCGCGACCTCGAGGCCTACCGCTTCGAGCTGGCGCTCAGCCAGATCCTGGGCGGTTCGGTCGGCCTGGAGCCCATCCTCGCCCTCTTCCACGGCCTGTAACCGCGCCACTGTCGGCTGCTTTCATCAAAGACTCGGCGCGGCCTGCGACACTCGGCAGGATGCGTCGGCACCTCCTCCGTCCGGTCCTCTTCCTCCTCGTAGCCGCCGCGGCCGCCATGGCCGGCGCCGAGGCCGCCGGGGCGGCGGGACCCTACTACCGGCTGCCGGGCGCCACGGCCGGCGTGGCCGAGGACGCCATCACCATCGTGTACGGCCCCTACCACGAGACGTACGTCCCCGGCCTCGGCTGGTTGTCCAACATGAACGCCGACCCGCCCCTCCTCGTCGACGGCGAGGTGCTCGTCAACGGCTCCGTGCTGGACGCCCTCGGCGTCACCACCCCGCGGCTGGAAGGGATCAGGTCGGCGGGCGGCGCCGAGGTCCGCATCGTGCTCGACCTCCCCGGCCTGGCGCCCGAGGCGCTGACCGGGCTGCGGCAGGGGGGATCGCGGGAGGCCGGCACGCCGCTCGGCCTCGACCTGCCGCCGCTGCTCCTGCCCGCCGCCGCGCCGGACGACGTCGCGGGGCTGGAGCTCACGCTGGACCAGGGCCCGCAGGGAACCCGGCTCCAGCTAGCCGGTCCCGCCTTCGACTACGCCGTGTTCCCACTCGCCGACCCGACGCGGCTCGTCATCGACGTCGCCCCCCGGCGCGACCTCAGCGACCTGGTCGAGGTGGAGCGGAGCGTCGCTCCCGGCGTGACCTACCGGCGTTACCGTGTCTACTCGGCCAGCGGCCCGAGCGTCGTGCACCTCGTGAGCATCGCGCCAGGCAGCGGCGAGCTGAGGGTCGTCGGTGAGAGCCGGGTGCCGCGCACGGTCTCCCAGCTGGGGGCCGGGGCGCTGGTGGCGCTCAACGCCGGCTACTTCGACACGAGCGACTACGCCGCCATCGGCCTCCTCAAGGTCGACTACGGACTCCTGTCGCTGCCGAGCCGCGGGCGCGCCGGCGTGGCCTTCTCCCCCGCCGCCCCTCCGCTCATCGACCGGCTCGACGCGGACGTCCTCCTCTACACGGCGAACGGCCCCATCAGGGTCGGAGCCGCCAACGGCGACGGCGTGGTCGTGACCACGACCCCTGGCGCCCTGACGGGCACGGCGTCGCAGGGGGTACTCGTCGTCGAGGACGGCGTGGTGGTGGAGAACAAGGTGGGGCCGCGCCTGGCACCCGTCGGGGGCTTCGCCCTCGCCTACCCGCCCACCAACCGGCAACTGGCGTTGCTGGACGCCGGCGACGAGGTGGCGCTCGACACCAACCTCAAGCCGAGCGCCTTCGAGGGGGCGCGCTACGCCGTGGAGGCCGGGCCACTACTCGTGCGTGACGGCGTCGCCGCCTACGACCCCAGCGCGGAGGGGTTCGCCTCCGGTCAACGCATCCTCGACGGCCTCACGCAGCAGGCCGCCATCGGGGTGATGCCCGACGGTACGACGCTCTTCGTGGTGGCCGAGACCATGCGGGCCGAGGACCTCGTGCAGCTCTTCCTCGGGCTGGGCGTCGACCGCGCCATGCGCTTCGACAGCGGTAGCAGCACTACCCTGGTGATCGACGGCGAGCTGATGAACCGGAAGACCGAACGCAAGGTCGTGAGCGCCGTCGTGCTCGTTGCGCCCACCGCCGCGCGCTGAGCGCCCACGACCTAGCGGGGCGGTGTCAGCCCGCCCCGCTAGGCAGCAGCCCACGCCGCTACCCGCGCCGGCTCGGGCCGCCCGTATACTTCCAGTCCCAGATGCCATCGCCCCGCGCCCAGCTAGTGACCACGGCTCGGCGGCCCCCGCGCGCGCGAGCCGCGCTGGCCGCGTGCGTCGCCCTCCTGGCCGGCGCCTGGGCCGGGGCGCTGGCGGCAGAGCCGCAGGCGAGCGTCGTTCTCGGGGTCGGCAACCAGGTCGTGGCGGGCGCCTGGAACCCCTTGAGGGTGGTGACGCGCGACCTGCCGGCCAGCACCTTCACGGCGGTGCTGGACGTCGGCACGCTCAAAGGTGGCGCGGTGGACGTGACCATCACCCACGAGCTCCCCGGCGGCGGTGGGGTGCACGCCCTCGAGACGGACCTGTTCGTGCCGCCCTTCCGCTCGGTGGCTTGGCGTGTCGTCTCGGGCGACCGCGTGGTGGCCAGTGGCTCGCTCGGCAGCCGCGATTCCGACGAGCGCCCCCTCGCCCTCCTCCTGCAGGAGCGGGGCGCCGCCCTGCCCGACCTCGCCGGTGCCGCCGGTTGGCCCGACGCGCGCCTGGTGGAGGTCGCGCCGTCCGACCTGCCCATCACCCCGGCGGCGTACGGCGGGGTCGTGGGGCTCATCGTCGACCACCCCGCGCCGCCCCTGGAGGCCCTGGTGGCCGCCGCCGTCGCGGGGGTCAAGGTCGTCCTCCTCGAGGCGCCCGCGGCGTACCCCGCCCCGGTGGCCAGCTTGGTGGGCGAGCGCGGCGCGGCGCGGTTGGGCGCCGGCTGGCTCGTCGCCGGCGCGGCGCGCGGCGCGCCGGCGACCGGGCTGGTGACCGTGCGGCCCCTAGAGCTGCTCACGGCTGCACTCGCCGAGCCGCTCGTCGCGCCCCCGGAACCCGTACCGTTCCGGACCGTGCTGATCGGCGCCGCCGTGTACGCGGCCGCGCTGCTGGTGCTCCTCCGCTTCGGCGGGCAGCAAGGCCTGATCTCCGCGGTGCTGGTGGCCGGCCTGGCCGGGGCGCTCGCGTGGGCGCTCGCCCGGCCGGCGGCCGCTCAGTTCGAGGGCGGCGTCGCCGTTGGGGTGGTCGGAGGCCCGCTGGCCCTCGTGCACGAGGCGCGGGAGCGCCTCACCCTGCCGTCTGCGCGACTGGAGTTCGAACCGACCGCCGCGCCCGCCCTGCCGCGCGGTTACGACGCCGACGACAGGCGGGTGAGCATCCCGACCGACGCCTGGCGCAACGTCATCGTGTGGCTGCCGCCGCGCGCGGTGGCGAGCCCGCTGACGGTGAGCGGGACCCGCCTCGTCAACGTCTCGGCCGCGCCCCTCGTCGGGGTCTACGTCGTCGGCCTGGGGGCGCAACCCGACGTTGCGCCCGGTGCGGTCGTCACGCTGGCGCCGGGCGAGGAGGGCGCTTTCCCCCCGACTCCCCCCGGCGTCTACGCCGCCCTGACGCAACTGCTTCCGGCAGGCACGGTGCTGGCCACCAGCGGCTGCGAGTCGGGCGCCTGCGTGGTGTGGCTCGCCGACACGGACCTGGGCGGCGCACCCGGTGGCCCCCACGCGGGCGCGGGCGCGGCCGGGCCGGGAGCTGAGCCATGAACCGCCTCGAGGCCGTGTCGGCACGCCTCCTGCGGCCGGACCTCTCCCAGGGCGGCACGCTGCTCCTGGCCGTCCTGGCCGTGGTCCTGGTCGCCAACTGGCCTAACGGCGGCGCCAGGGTGAACGAGTCATGGGCGGTGGTCGGGCCGCTGCGCAGTAGCGCCCTGGCGCTCCTCGCCGTCGTGCTAGGCGCCAGGCAGGCGGGCGTGGCCGGCGCCTGGGGCGCTGCCGGTCCGGCGGTCGGGCGCACCGCCGGGACCCCGGGCGCGGCCGAGCAGGGTGCCGACACCCTGCTCGACACTTGGCTCGCGCTCCTCGCCGTGGCCCTCCTCAGCTGGCCGCTCGAGCTCGTGGCGCAGGCGGGCAGCTACCCCGCCGTCCCGGGCTACTGGCCGGCGCTGCTGGCGCCCATCACGATGAGTGGGTACTACGGGCTCGGCCTGCTCCTCGGCAGGCTCGTGCGGGGGCGGTTCGCGGGGGCCCTGTTGCTGCTCCTCGTCCCCGCGACGTGCGCGCTGCTGGTGTGGACCGACCTCGCTCTGGGGCTCGTGGTCACCAACCCGTGGACGGCGCCCGCCGCGGTGGCGCCCGCCTACCCTCCCGCCATGGTGGCCCTGGCCCTCGTCGGCCTGGCGGTCAGCCGGTGGCGCCGCCACCCGAGCGGGGTGCCATCGTGATCAACCCGAGCCGCCTGCGCCGCGAGGAGGCGCCGGCCGACGCCGCGTTCACCCTTCACCTCCGGACCGCCGGGCGCCTGGCGCTGGCGCGGCGCGGCACGCGCGCGGCCCTGGGCGCGCTGCTGGCCTCCTGCGCGGCCACGCTCGTCGCCGCCCGGTTCGGGATGCCCCTCCCCTACCACCTGGCGGCCGTGCTGCTCGGCGGCCTGGCGGGAGCCCTCGCGCCGCTCGCGCCGCCCACGCGCGAGGCGCTCGCCCACATCTCGCGCCGCACCGGTTGGGCGTACGAGGCGGCGCTCGAGCTGCTGGCGCGGCGCGCCTCCGCATCCGCAGCGGGGGGAGGAGCCGCTCTAGCGGGCGACGAGGCCGACGAGTTCGGGCTCGAAGCCGACCTCCTCGCGCGGGCCCGCCGCGCAGTGGCCGACTACTCGCCCGCCCCCACCCCGCGCTGGTGGCTGCCGCTGGCCGTCGCCGCGCTGGCACTGACGGCCTTGCCGCCGTTGCTCCGCGCCGCCGCGCCGGCCGCTCCCACCCACAGCACGGCCGACTCCACGAGCGGCTCGACCGACCGCTCGCCGTTCTCCCCCGCCGATGATCTCCTCGGCCTGCCAAGGACCGCCGGCCGCGCCGAGGACCCGGCCGCCGCGGGGGCTGCGTCGGGGCGGGTAGACGCGCCCGACGTTGCCCCACCCGCGGGCGCGGGCGGCGATGGCGACGCCCTCTCGCGCTACCTCGAGGCGTTGCGGCAGGGCCAGGGCTCCTCGGCGCCGCCCGGCGCGGCGGGCGCCGCCGGTGGCGGCGCCGGTGGGGCCGCCGGTGGCGGGGCGGGTCAGGGGGGCGAGGGCGCGGCCACACCACCGGCCGGGCGGGCGCCGGCCGAGCTCGAGCCCGGCCGGGCGACGGGCGCCACCGGCGGGGGCTCGGCCGTCCCCGGAGCGCCCGCGGCCCCCGACCGCGAATCCGCCTCCGCAGGTGACGCCGCGGGTGAAGCCGCG
>JACFNR010000019.1 GCA_019454765.1 Trueperaceae bacterium
TTCCTCTGGTGCGCCCGAGAAGATTCGAACTCCTGACCTTCTGATCCGTAGTCAGACGCTCTATCCAACTGAGCTACGGGCGCATGTTTTGCCGACCCTAGGGTCGTTGGCGGAGAGGGAGGGATTTGAACCCTCGATGGAGGTTTTGCCCCCATACTCCCTTAGCAGGGGAGCGCCTTCAGCCGCTCGGCCACCTCTCCGCGGTGTTCAACCGTCGACCGGGTCCCCGGCCGGCCTCGCCACTGACCTTACCTTGGCGGAGGGTGAGGGATTCGAACCCCCGGACGAGTCTCCCCGTCTACGGTTTTCAAGACCGCCGCCTTCGACCGCTCGGCCAACCCTCCGGTCAACCTGCTACCAACCAGCTCGCGGCAGCTCCCCGTGTACCCGTCCGATACCCGCCGCGGTGGCGTGGCGGGGCCGTCCGTACGGTCAGCGTCGAGAAGTATACGCAGCGCTTCTCGACGGTGTCAACGACACGACACGACGACGCGAGCGGGATCTCGGTAGGGGCAGCAGCTCGGCGCTGCCAGCACCCTCTCGGATCTGCTAACTTCTCCCATGCCCCCGTTCTGCGGCCAAGAGGAGCATCTAGCTACCCTTGCTTCGCGCTGGCAGGCGGTCAGCGAGGGTGGCGGTCCACGGGTGGTCGTCCTCCTGGCCGAGTCGGGTCTCGGCAAGACCCGCCTGGCACAGGAGTTCTACGCGCGCACGGTGCGCGCCGGGCAAGGCGATGGTGGGTATTGGCCGCCGGAGCTGGGCGCAGATGGCGACAACCTCCTCGTGAATCCCCTTCCCGGTAGTTGGAACGGTGCCGCGCGCATGCCGTTCTTATGGTGGGGCGTGCGCCTCTCGCCGCAGGTCGGCCGCAACCAGGTGACCACGGGGGCGCTGGCGGCGCACGTGGACAGTCACCTGGTCCCGCACCTGGAGCCGTTCCACCGCGAGCAGCGCCACCGGCAGCGGCTCGCGCAGTTGGCCAAGGTGGGCGGTGCAGTGGCGCTGGACGCGGTGCTCGACCTGGTCCCCGTACTCGGCCTCATCAAGAAGGTGGGTGAGGTGGGGCTTGAACTCAAGGGGATCCACGACGGTTGGCGCGACGACCGGCAAGCGCTCGACGCGGCCGCCTTGCTGGGGCGAAGGCGCGACTCCTTGGTGCGCCAGCTCATCGACGACCTCTCCAAGCTGTTCAACGGCCCTAGCGGCAGCACCGTACCCGCGGTCATCCTCATCGACGACGCGCAGTTCTCGGACGCCGACCCTGGCGTCAGCGCTTTCGTGGCCGCGCTCCTGACCGCCATGACCGATGGCGGCTGGCCCGTGCTCCTGCTGGTGACTCACTGGGAGCGAGAGTTCGCGGCAGCCGGCCGCGACGGCGCCGAAGACGACGCTTCGGTGGCGGCCGCGTTGACGCGGTATGCCGGCCTTCGGCCCAACACGGTGGAGCTGTTGCACCTGAGGCCCATAGCCGGACTCGAACCGCTGGTGACGGAGCGTCTGCCCGGCCTGACGCCGCACCAGGTGGCCCGCCTGGTCGAGCGGGCAGGCGGCAACCCGCAGTACCTGGACGAGATCGTGCGTCTGGGCCTGGACCCGCGCAGCCGCAGGTGGTTCGAGGATCGCGACCCGAGTGGCGCCTTGACCGAGGACGGCCTCGAGGCCTTGCTCTCCAAGAGCGTGAGTCTTCAGGACGTGGTCGCTGAGCGTTTCGCCAGCAGCCCCGAGGGGGTTCAGAGGGCCGTGTCGTTGGCGGGCCTGCAGGGCGCTGAGTTCCTGGAGCCGCTCGTGCGCTTCACGCACCTGCTCCTGGGAGAGCACGAGGTCTCGGGTGAGGAGGTCAGCGCTGCCCTCGCGGATGCCAGCGAGCGGTTCGGTTACCTGGCCTGGTTGGCGGAGGGGTTGGGGTCGTTCCGCCAGCGCATCTACCATGACGTGGCGCGCGAGTTCCTGCCCGCGTTCTACGGCGAGGCCGAGGCGCTGACCGCTCTGGGCACCGCTGTGCAGCAGCTCATGCTGGGCGAGCTCCCGCTGGACGTGGGGCAGGCCGGGTACCTCTCCTTGATGCGGTCGGCCGCCGCGCTGTTCGAGCGGTCGGACGACGAGGAGCAGCGCCGCCTGGCCGCGCAGGCGTTGCACGAGCTTACGCGGTACGCCTCGGCCGCCGGAGAGCTGGAGGTGGCCCACCGCTTGGCTGTGCGGCAGGCGGAGCTGCTGGGGAGCATCTCCGACGAGCGCCTCGACGGTGACCTGAACTGGCTGCGCGGCGCCAACGACATCCTGGCCACGGCCGGCGACCGCGAGGCGCGGCGTCCCGTGCTCATCCGGCTCGTGCGGCTCGCGGGCCAGACGTACGAGGAGGGCGACGTGAACGCCTGGTCTGGCAGCCTCTACACGCAGGTGCTGCTCGACGTGGCGGAGTTCCACGAGGCGGCCGGCAACCAGGAACGGCGCGCTGACGCCTTGAGCACGGCGGTCGCGGTCATGCACGGCCTAGAGGGGAGCGAACCCGAGGCGGAGGTGCTGGAGGCATCGTTGCGGCTGCACCGCCTCTACGCTGCCTGGCTGGAGGAGCTCGGCGAGACGGGCGACGCGGCGGAGACCTTACGGCACGCCCTCGGCATCGCTCAGCAGTTGCTGGGCCTGGACGACCACCCGGTGCGCCGGCTGCAGGTGGCTTCCGTGCAGAGCGAGGTGGGCGCGAACGCGCTCCTACGTGGCGACGTCCAGGCGGCGCTACTGGACCTGGAGCGGGCCACCGCCACGCTCCGGGAGCTCGCGGCGGGCGGCACGAACATCGATCTCGAGATCCGTCTCGCCATCGCCCTGGACCAGTTGGCGGACGCGTACGCGGCCACCGGCCGCATGCAGGAGGCGGAGGCCTTGTTGCTCGAGGTGCTGGCGGTCATGCGCCGGCACCTGAGCATGGCGCCCACCACGCCCAGGATCATGGCCAACGTCGCGGATTCGCTGGAGCGGCTTGCCGCCGTGCAGTGGCGGCGGGGCGACGGCGAGGGCGCTTGGTCGCGCATCCAGGAGGCGACCGCGGTGCGTAGGGCCGTTGCCGATTCGTCGGGCACGGTGCCCGACTTCGCGTTGCTCGGCTACTCCCTTACGCGCGCCGCGGAGGTGGCGCTCACCGTGGGTCACGCGGTGCAGGGCGAGGGTCTCGTGGCGGAGGCCCTGCGGCTGGCGCGCCTGGTGTGGGCGGGCGACACCAGCGCGCGGGCCGCCTGGCGCCTGATCTACGCCTTGAAGGTGGGCCTGGACCTGGCCCTGCGGCGCATGGACCTGACGGCGGCTCACGGGCTGTTGGCGGAGGTGGACGCCGTGAAGGGGCGCCTGGACGCCGAGGCGTTGGCGCCGGTGACATCCTACTTGCGAGCTCTGGAGGAGGGGCGCGCCCGCGTGTTGGAGGAGAGCGGCGACGCGGAAGGCGCCGCCCGGGCGCGCGCCGCGGCGCGGCTCGAGGGGCGCGGGTCCGTCAACTGAGCGAAGCGTCGATGGCGCCGGGCGCGCCCAGCTGGGTCCCGGTGGTTCATCCGCCACGGCGCGCTTCGGTCGATGAGCCTATGGTGAGACGGTCAGACGCACGCCCAGCACCCCGGCCGCCGTGCGCCGTGACGGAAGGTGGTGGCACGTGAAGGCGTTACTGGTGATCAGCAACGGTAGGGGCATCATCGCGGAGGCCGACGACATGCAGGGCCTGCAGGCCGCTTACGACAAGGCCGTCGACTACCATCACGGTCACGTGGACGAGCACATGCCGCGCTCGGAGCAGCACTGGCCCGCGTTCGGCAGCCTCGGGGAGTGCCACGAGGAGGGCGTCACCGGCACCGTGTGCATCCTCAAGACCGACGACCTGCCCAACGCCGCCAAGGAGTACTACCTGGCCGGCTTCGTGGCGTAACAGCTCCGGGGGCCGGTGCGCCCGGGGGCGGGACGCTCGGCGTGGGCCGCGGCCGCGGGCCGCGTGGCGCTGCCGCCGGCGCCATCCGCCGCGGTCAGGTCTGGGTGGCGCGCTCGGCCGCGCCGGCGACCGCCGCCGCGACCTGATCGGTGAGGCGAGCGACCTGTTCCGGGTCGGCGCCCTCGACCATGACCCGCACCAGCGGCTCCGTGCCGCTGGGTCTAAGCAACACACGACCGGTGCCCGCCAGTTCCGCCTCGGCGGCGTCGACGGCCGCCACCACGCCGGGGTCGGCTGCCACGTGGTCGCGCGCGCCGGGCGGCACCTTCACGTTCTTGAGTAGTTGCGGGTAGACGGGGATCTCGTCCATCCACGCCTCTAGCGGCTTGCCGGATTTCCGCACGGCGGAGAGGGCGATCAACGCGGTGAGCATGCCGTCGCCCGTGGGGGCCTTGTCGAGGAAGAGGAGATGTCCCGACTGCTCGCCGCCCAAGGTGAGGTCGCGGCGCTTGAGCTCCTCGAACACGTAGCGGTCGCCGACCTTGGCGCGGTGCATGGTCACGCCGCGCTCCCGCAGGTAGTTCTCGGTGCCCATGTTGCTCATCTGCGTGGCCACCAGGCCCTTCTCGCCCCGCGACATGGCGGCGATGGCGAGCATGTGGTCGCCCGTCACGACGCGGCCCTTGGCGTCGATCAGGAGGGCGCGGTCGGCGTCGCCGTCGAAGGTGATGCCGACGTCGAAGCCGCCGTCCACCACGTGTTCGACGAGGGCCTCGGGGTGGGTCGAGCCGCACGCCACGTTGATGTTGACCCCGTCGGGAGCGGCGTTGAGGACCTCGAGGCGGGCGCCGAGCTTGGCGAAGAGTTGTGGCGCGATGAGGTGGCTGGCGCCGTGAGCGCAGTCGACCACGACGCGCATGCCGTCGAGGTACGGAGCGTTGTCGAGCAGGTGCTTCACGTAGAGGTTGATGACGCTCGCGTCGGCCCCCGCCGTCGGGCCGGCCGCGTCCCAGGGTCGGGCCACCGTGACGCTGCCGATGCTGCTGCCCGAGACGGTGGGCAGGTCGTCGCCGGCCGTGCCGAGGCGGTCGACGACCTGCTCGATCTCCGCCTCGATCTCGTCGGAGAGCTTCTCGCCGTTGCGGTCGAAGAGCTTGAGGCCGTTGTCGAGGAACGGGTTGTGGCTCGCCGACACCATGAGGCCGGCGTCGGCGCCAAGCGCGCGCGTCAGGAACGACACGCCGGGGGTGGGGAGCACGCCCAGCCACGTCACGTGGACCCCGCGCGAGGTCAGGCCGGCGGCGGCGGCGTGCGCCAGCATCAGGCCGGAACGGCGCGTGTCCATCCCGATGAGCACGTGCGGCGCGCCGCCGCCCGTCGGGTGGACGGTCTCGCCCACGGCCATCCCCAGGCGGAGCGCGAACGTGGCGGTCATCGGATGGACGCCCGCCACGCCCCGAACGCCATCAGTGCCGAAGTAGCGCCTTGCGAACATGGGCAGCATGATAACCGGGTCCGCCCGCGGTGGCCGGGCGAACGACGCCACGGGCTGGTAACGCCCCGCAGTTCAGCTCCGGCTTGCGGGCTACTTGGCGTCGAGCCAGTTGCGGCCCAGGCCGACGGCCGCCTCGAGCGGCACCTTGAGCTCCACCACGCCGGCCATGATGCCCTTGACCTCGGCGGCGGCGCTCTCCGCGTCGTCCTCCGGGACCTCGGCCACGATCTCGTCGTGCACCTGCAACAGCAGGCGTCCGCGGCGGGCAGTAAGCGCCTCCGCCAACTCGAGCATGGCGAGCTTCATGACGTCGGCGGCGCTGCCCTGGATGGGCATGTTGTAGGCAACGCGTTCTGCCGCGTCGCGCACGCTGCGGTTGGGGCTGAGCAGGTCCGGCACCGCGCGGCGCCTGCCCATGATCGTCTCCACGTAACCCGTCTCGCGGGCGGCGGCCAGCGTGTCGTCGATGTAGGCCCTGACCTTGGGGTAGCGCTGGAAGTAGGTCTTGATGAAGGCGTCCGCGCGGTCGTAGCCGATCTCGAGCTCGCGGCTGAGTCGCTGCGCGGACATGCCGTACAGCACGCCGAAGTTGATGACCTTGGCCACGCGCCGCATGTCGCTCGTCACGCTGCCCGGCTCCACGCCGTACACGCCGGCGGCGGTGCTGCGGTGGATGTCCTCGCCGGCCTGGAACGCCTCGATCAGGGCGGGCTCGTCGGCGATGTGCGCGAGCATGCGCAGCTCGATCTGCGAGTAGTCGGCCACGAGGAGCAGGTGACCGGGTCCGGCCACGAACGCCCTGCGCACCTCCCGCCCGCGCGCCGTGCGCACCGGCACGTTCTGGAGGTTCGGGTTCACGCTGGAGAGGCGGCCGGTGGCCACGACCGCCTGCTCGAACGTCGTGTGCACGCGGCCGCGGGCGTCGGCCAACGCCGGCAGGGGGTCGAGGTACGTGCCCTTGAGCTTGGCGATCTCGCGGTGCTCGAGCACGAGGTCGACGGCCTCATGCTGGCCGCGCAGCGGCTCGATGGCGGAGAGCGCCGTGCTCTGCTTGCCCGTGGCCGTGCGGTGGCCCGAGGTCAACCCCAGCTTCTCGAACAAGAGCCACGCCACCTGATCGCGCGAGGCGACGTTGAATGCGGCGTCGCCGGCGATGGCCTGCAGGCGCTCCTCCAGGGCGGCCAGCTCCGCCGCCGCCTCGGCCGACAGGCGCTCGAGGAGCTCCGTGTCGAGCGCGATGCCGGCCACCTCCATGTCGGCGAGCACCGCCTGCAGCGGCCGTTCGATACGGTCGTACACCTGGCGCTGCGAGCCCCTGAGCCTGTCGCTCATGATGCGCAGCAGCTCGGCGCCCACCACGGCGTGCTCGCGGGCGGTGGTTCCCCACTCGCCTGCGCCGAGGCGCCTGGCCAACGTCTCGGCGCTCGCCCCGACCGAGTCGAGGAGGTAGGCCATCAGGAGCGGGTCGTCGCCCGGCACGGCTTCGACGCCGGCCATGCGCGCCGCCACCACGAGGGCCTTGGCGTCGGGCGCGTTGACCGCGCCTGCAACGTGGGGGGTCAGGTCGCCGCCCGGTGGGAGGGGCGCGGCCGCCACCAGGTGGCCGTCGCCCTCCTCGCCCGCCTCGACCGCCAGGGCGAGGTCCACCACGCGCGCGGCGGTGGGCCGCGCGTCGTCGAGGCGGTAACCGTACGACCAGGTGGCCGCGCGGTGGGCGGCGGCGCGCACCTCGGACCACGGCCCGGTCCTGAACGGCACGCGCTCCACCAGCCCGAGCTCGTGGAGGATGCTCCCGAACTCCAGCTCCCGCAACGCGGCCGTGAGCTCGGCGCGCTTCACGCGCCGGTCGGCAGCCGCAGTGAACTCGAGGTCGACCGGGGCGGTCGTGACGATGCGCGAGAGCTCACGCGAGAGCTCGAGGTCGCCCAGGGAGGCGCGGATGGCGTTCGCCTGCGACGTGCTCGGCAGGTCGTCGAGGTTGGCCAGGACACCGTCCAGGTCCCCGTAGCGCGTGAGGAGGTTGCGCGCCGCGACGGGACCGATGCCCTTGACGCCGGGGATGTTGTCGGACGCGTCACCCGTCAGGGCCCGGTAGTCGACCCACTGCTCCGGCGTCACGCCGTACTTCTCCGTGACGCCGGCGCGCGTCATGCGCTGCTTGCCGTCGGGGCTGACGACGGTCACGTTGTCGGTAACGAGTTGCAGGGCGTCGCGGTCGGCGGTGACGATGTCCACCGACCACCCCGCCGCGGCCGCGCCCGTCGCCAGGGAACCGATCAGGTCGTCGGCTTCCAGGCCCGGTTCCTCGACCCGCGTGACTCCCAGCAGGTCGACCAACGCCTTGATCGAGTTGAGTTGCAGGGGGAAGTCCTCGGGGGTCGGGGCGCGCTGCGCCTTGTACTCCTCGTAGCGCTCCTTGCGGAACGTGCGCGCGGGCGCGTCGAAGGCGACCACGAGGCTGTCGGTCGGGGCGAGGCCCTTCAGTAGCTCCAGCAGCGCGCGAACGAAGCCGAACACGGCGTTGGTCGGCCTGCCGCCGGAGGTCGACAGCTCGCGGATGGCGAAGTATGCCCGGTAGGCGAGACCGTGCCCGTCGACGAGCACCAGGCGCCGCGCGGCGCCAGGAGGCGCCGGCTGCTCCGAGCCGAACAGCGTCGGCTGCTCCGGGCCGCGTCCTCGTTTCGCCACGTCACACGTTCCAAGCGCCGGCCACCTCGAGGGTGGTGCCGGTGACGTAGTCGGCGGCCGGGCTCAGGAAGTACCTCACGGCCGCCACGACCTCGTCGAGGCGGCCGACCCGGGCCATGGGCAGCTCCTGCTTGGGGGCGGAGACGCTGTTCTCGATGACGCCCGGGCTCACCACGTTGACGGTCACCCCGGCGGCCGCCTCCGACAACGCCAACGCCTTCGAGTAGAGGATGACGCCGGTCTTGGCGATGCCGTAGGCGGCTATCCCGGGCCGCGCCTTCAGGAGCTCGGCGCCGGCATAACCGATGTTTACGATGCGCCCGCCGCGCGGCGCCAGGCGAAGGTACGGCACGGCCCGCTGGCAGGTGTAGAAGGTGGAGTGCAGGTTGCTGGCGAGCATGTGGTGCCAGACCTCCGCCGAGAGGTCCGCCAGCGGCCCGTGGTGGTAGTCGCCGACGTTGTTGACGAGCACGTCGAGGCGGCCGTGCAGGCCGTGGGCGGCGTCGACGAGGCCGCGGGCCTCCGCCTCCACCGTCACGTCTGCCGCCAGCGCCACGGCGTGAGCGCCGAGCGCCGCCGCCGCCGCGGCCACCGCCTCCGCCTCCGCGCGGCTGCGGCGGTAGTGCACCACCACGTCGAAGCCGTCGGCCGCCAACGCCAGCACGATGGCCTTGCCGATCCCCTTGGCGGACCCCGTCACGAGGGCGGCGGGTCGCGCGTGGTCGGTGGGGCGCGCCGCGCCGACCGAGGCGCCAGGCGCTAAGCCCTTGGTGCTCACGCGGCCCGCGCCGCCCGGCGGTAGCGCGCCACGCGCGCGGCCTGGACGACCAGCAGGTAGGGGACGAGGAGCCAGCTCAGCACGACCCAAGCGTAAGGCATGCCCAGCCAGAGGGCGACGCCAAGCGCCAGGTACTGGGTGCTCAGGCCGAGGTTGACGAGCGCGCCGGTGGAGAAGACGTCCGCCCAACGGCGGCGCTCGCCCGCGTCGGCGCCGTCCCACGCCCGCCCCGCCGCGAGCGCGAAGAGGCGCCGGTCGAGGGCCGCCAGGGCCCGGTCCTGCGGCGCCAGCACGACCCGGTAGAACCCCCGCACGAGCGACAGCGCCCACGGCCACGCGCCGGGCGGCACGGCCGGCGTGGCGCCACGGGGCGGCGCGTGCGCCTCGCGGTGCAAGCGCTCGGCGTTGAAGTCGGCCGAGAGCGCCACCGTGAGGGCAACGCAGCCCGCCGCCGACCCGAGCCACGGGCCGTGCCGCGCGAGCGCCCAGAAGAGAGCAACGTTCACGAGCAGGTCGCACACGGTGTCGAGGTAGCGGCCGAACTCGGTGACGCGCCCCGTTGCCCGCGCCAGGCCGCCGTCCACGTTGTCGAGGACGGTCTTCAACTGGAGGAGCGCCGCCGCCCAGCGCCAACCGGCGGGCGCCGCGCCCGCGACCAGGAACGCGGCAACGAAGCCGAGGAGGGTGTGAGAGAGCACCACCTGCCAGGGAGCCACGCGGGTGGTGGCGAGGCGCGCCACGACGCGGTCGGCGAGGGGCTGCACCAGGAGCATCACCGCCTCGCGTCGAGGCCTGGGCTTGGCGGCCGCCCGCATGGGGCCAGGCTAGCAGGTGCGCGTGGGCGGTTATCATCGAGGGCAGCCGTTAGGTAAGTCAGCACGATCAGCATGGGGAGGCCACCTGGCATGGACGTCAACTTCAAGCTCATCACGTCGAACAGCGTCGAGCACTTCGAGAGGCGCCTGAACGAGTTCGTGGAGGGGTTGAGCCGTGACGACGTCGTCGTCGACGTCAAGTTCTCGACCGCCACCTACGGCACGGGCGTCGAGTTCAGCGCGCTCGTCCAGTACCAGACGACGAGCGACTGGCACGAGTGACGTCTGCGTCGAGGTTGGGCCCGTCCCGGTGCGACTGCGACGGCACGCGGCGAGGTAGCGAACTTCATAAGGACGCCGCCGACGGCGCTGATAGACTCTGCTCGTGACGGCAACACTTGTCCTCGTCGTTGACGACGAACCGTCGATGCTCAAGGTGAGCGAACTGGCGCTGACGGCCGCGGGCTACGCCGTGATCGCCTTCGACGACCCGCGCGAGGCGCTGGAGGAGCTGCGCGACGGCCTCAGGCCCGATGTGGTCGTGTCCGACGTCTCGATGCCGCCCATGGACGGCTTCGAGTTCTACGGCCGCGTCCGCGAGATTGCCGAGCTGCGCGCCGTCCCGTTCCTGTTCCTCACGGCCCTCGAGGACCGCGCCTCCATGCGCAAGGGCATGACGCTCGGCGCCGACGACTACCTCACCAAGCCCGTGCAGAAGGACGAGCTCCTCGAGGCCGTCAACGTTCGCCTCAGGCGCGTGGCGGAGCTGCGGCGCCCCGTCACCGGCAAGGTCGCCGCCCGCGGCTTCGGGCACCCCATGGTCATGCGGGAGGGAGAGCGGCTCGATTGGGACTCGCTCAAGGCCCTCGAGCTCCTCTTCTACCTGCTGGAGCACCGTTCGGGCGTCACCACGTTCGAGGTCGCCGAGGCGCTGTGGCCCGGCAAGACCGAGTCGAAGGCGTCGAGCAGCTTCCACACCACCCTCTACCGGCTGCGCAAGGTGATGGGAGGCGAGCTGGTGGAGAGCGCCAACCGCCGCTACTACCTGCACGACAAGTTCGAGATCGACTACGACGTTGAGGCCTACCGGCGACTGGCGCGTCGCGCCCGCGAATCCGGCGACCTGCGCGACTACCAGGCGGCCGGGAGGCTCTATTCCGGGCACTTCCTCGCGGGCTTCGACTCGGCCTGGGTCGACAACATCAGGCTGCACCTGCAATCCTCGCACCTGTCGCTGCTCGAGGCGGCGGCCGACCTGGCGCGCGAGACGGGCGACCTGGCGCAGGCGACCATGCTGTTCCAGTTGATGACCGAGCACGAGCCGTATAGCGAGACCGCCTGGGAGGGACTCGCGGACACCTGGGAGGCGCGGGGCGAGCGCTCCCGCGCCGCCGAGGCGCGCGAGCGCTTCGAGCGCCTCATGGAAGAGGGCTGAGGCCTTAGCACATTGGCCCCGGCGTTGGCCGGAGCCGTGCGGGCGGCAAGGCGCGGCGCGGTAGACTGCCACGCCGGCCGTAAGGGGCCACCCACGAAGGAGCGTTCATGTACAGCATCGACCTCAGCGGCAAGACCGGCCTCGTCATGGGGGTCGCCAACCAGCGCTCGCTGGCCTGGGCCATCGCGCAACCGCTCGCGCAGGCCGGTGCCCGCCTCGCGTTCAGCTACCAGGCGGACCGCCTGCGCCCCACCCTGGAGAAGCTGACGGAGGGGTTGGTGTCGCCGCTGCTGCTCGAGTGCGACGTGGGCGACGACGCTGCGCTCGACGCCATGTTCGGCGCCGTCGAGGCGGAGTTCGGCCGGCTCGACTACCTCGTGCACGCGCTGGCGTTCGCGCCGGGCGCCACCTTCGAGAACCCGTTCGTGGAGACCTCGCGGCAGGACTGGCAGACCGCCATGGACGTGAGCGCCTACTCGCTCGTGGCGGCCGCCCGGCGCGCCGCCCCCTTGATGACGGGCGGTGGCAGCATGGTCACGCTCAGCTACCTGGCGGCCGAGCGCGTGGTGCCGCACTACAACATGATGGGCGTGGCCAAGGCGGCTCTCGAGGCCAGCGTGCGCTACCTCGCGTACGACCTTGGCCCCCGCGGCGTGCGCGTGAACGCCATCTCGGCGGGCGCCGTCAGGACCATCGCGGCGCGCTCCATCGCCGGCTTCGCGGACCTCTACTCCCAGGCGGGTGAGATGTCGATGCTCAAGCGGAACATCACCCAGGAGGAGGTCGGCGGCCTCGGCATGTCGCTGCTGGTGGAGCAGCTCGGCGGCGGCATCACCGGCGAGACCGTCTACGTGGACGCGGGCTTCCACGCCATCGGGCTGTTCCTGCCGCAGGCGAAGAGCCAGTAGCGTACGTGGTCACGGCAGCGGGCGGGGCTACGGCGCCGCGCCGCGCGCGGGCTATACTCCCCTCCATGACTTCCCTCCACCGTTGGACGGGCGCGCTGGGCCGATGGCGGCGCTTTGGTTGACGCGCCCGGCGCGCGCACCACGCCCGCGGCCCGGGAGCGGCCCCAAGGGGGCACGCTCCCGCCTCAGAAGCCAGTCCACGAACGGAGAGACCCCATGCAGGACAAGCACAGCGGCGCGCCGCCCCTGGCGGCGTCGCCACTAGTACGGCCCGTCTACCGCGAGGTGCTCGCGGACCTCGAGACGCCGCTCACCGCCTACCTGAAGATCGCCGGGCACCCGTCGTTCCTGCTCGAGAGCGTCGAGCAGGGCGAGCGGGTCGCGCGCTACTCCTTCATCGGCACGGGTCAGCGCAGGCGCATCGAGTCGCGCGGCGCCGCCATGACCGTCACGACGTCCGAGGGCGCCACCACCTTCGAGTCGAGCGACCCGCTGAAGGCCCTGTGGGACCTCGTGGTGCGGGGGAGCGAGGCCGCGCCGGGCCTGCCCGCCTTCTGGACGGGCGCCGTCGGTTACGCCGCCTACGACCTCGTCAGGCGCTACGAGCGGCTGCCCGACGCCAACCCGGACCTGATCGGCGCGCCAGACCTGCTGTTCGTGGAACCCGAGCTGGTGGTGGTCTTCGATCACCTGAAGCGCAAGCTGTTCATCATCGCGCCGGCCGCGGTCGGCGACGCGGCGGACGAAGCGCGGGCCCGCGCGCTCGTGGACGCCGCCTACGACCGGTTGCGCGGCCCGCTGCCTGGCGTGCCCGGCGACCGCGCCGGGCGCGTCACGGAGTTCGAGTCGAGCGTCACGCGCGAGGAGTACATGGCCGCCGTCGCGCGCGCCGTCGAGTACATCCACGCCGGCGACGCCTTCCAGGTCGTGCCTAGCCTCCGCCTCTCCGCCGACCTGGCCGCGCACCCGTTCGCCATCTACCGCGCCCTCCGCACCGTCAACCCGAGCCCCTACCTCGGCTACCTCGACCTGGGCGGGATCACCCTCGTCTCGAGCAGCCCCGAGAGCCTGATCCGTTCGGACGGCGTGCGCGTCGAGACCCTGCCCATCGCCGGCACGCGCCCGCGCGGCGCGGACGCGGCCGAGGACGCGCGCCTGGCGGCGGAGCTGCTGGCCGACGAGAAGGAGCGCGCCGAGCACGTCATGCTGGTCGACCTCGGCCGCAACGACCTCGGCCGCGTCTGCGCCCCCGGCAGCGTGGAGGTCACCGACCTGATGCGCGTGGAGCGCTACAGCCACGTCATGCACATCGTGTCGCAGGTCGAGGGGCGGCTGGAGGTCGGCCGCACCCCCCTCGACGCGCTCGCGGCCACGCTCCCGATGGGCACCGCCTCCGGCGCCCCTAAGGTGCGGGCGATGGAGATCATCGACGAGCTCGAGACCGTGCGCCGCGGTCCCTACGCCGGGGCGTTCGGCTACCTTGCGCCCAGCGGCGCCATGGACATGGCCCTCACGCTGAGGACGGTCGTCATCAAGGACGGGCGCATGCACCTGCAGGCCGGCGCGGGCGTGGTGGCCGACTCCGACCCGGCGACCGAGTGGCAGGAGTGCATGAACAAGCTCGCCGCCCTGCGGCGGGCGGTCGAGATGGCCACGGCGGGCCTCGCCTGATGGCCGGCCCTGACGCCGCCACGGTGTTGGTGGTCGACAACTACGACTCGTTCACCTACAACATCGTGCAGTACCTCCGCGAGCTGGGGGCCGAGGTCGTCGTCTGGCGCAACGACGCCTTCGGCGTCGCGCAGGTGACCGAGCTGGCGCCCGACGGGGTCGTCATCTCGCCCGGCCCGTGCACCCCGGCGCAGGCCGGCGTGTCGCTCGAGCTCGTGAGGCGCCTCGGCCCCGACCTCCCCATGCTGGGCGTATGCCTCGGGCACCAGGTGATAGGCGAGGCGTACGGCGCCCGCGTGGTGCGGGCCGAGCGGCTGGTGCACGGCAAGACGGCGCGCATCGACAACGACGGCACCGGCGTGTTCGCCGGCCTGCCGCCGAGCCTGACGGCCACCAGGTACCACTCCCTCGTCGTGGTCGACCTGCCGGAGTCGCTGGTGGCCAACGCCTGGACCACCGAGCCGGCCGAGGGCGGCCGCGTGGTCATGGGCGTCCGCCACGCTCGGCACCCCGTGTGGGGCGTGCAGTTCCACCCGGAGAGCATCCTGACCGAGAACGGGCGAGAGATGTTCGCCAACTTCCTCGCCTTCGCGCGAGGGCGCGCGGGGGTCGCGGCGGGGTGACGGTGACGCGTCCCGCCATCTCGGTCGTGGTGCCCACCCACGACCGGCGTTCGCTCCTCGAACGGAAGCTCCGGGCGCTCGAGGGGGAGGAGGCGTCGTTCGAGGTCGTCGTCGTGGCCGACGGCTGCACCGACGGCACCGAGCGCTTCCTCGCCCGCTACCAGCCCGGCTACCCCCTGTCGTGGGCCACCACGCCCGGGCGGCACGCCGCGCACGCCCGCAACAAGGGGGCGCGCATGGCGCGCGGGTCGGTGCTGCTCTTCAGCGACGACGACATGATCCCCAGGCCCGGCTGGTTGGCTCGCAACCTCGCCCTGCATGAGCTCCCCGACCGGGTCGGCGTGAGCCGGCAGGTGCTGCCGCCGCACCTGAGCCGCGGCGCCACCCTGGGGCGCGTCAACGGCTGGTGGAACGCCGTGGGCGGGTCGTTGAGCATGCGCGCCGAGCTGTTCGCAGCCGTGGGCGGCTACGACGACTCGTTCGACGGTTACGGCGGCGAGGACGCCGACCTCGGCTACCGGCTGAAGGGGGCAGGAGCCGAGTTCAGGTTCCTGCCGGACGCCGTGGTGGAGCACTGGGACGAGGATCGCGCCGCCGACCTTGAGGCCAAGGCCCGCGCGGCGGGCGCCGCGCACGTGCGCGTGTGGCGCAAGCACGGCCGCCCGGAGGTGGCGTGGGCGCTGGGCGTGCACCCCGCCCTCCTGGGAGCGAAGCGGCTCCTGCTCGCCAAGTCGTTCAGGTTGCTGTGGGGCGACGAACGTTATCGCTACGAGGCCGCGTACGCCGCCGGCGCGCGCGAGGCGCTCAGGGAAGGTGCTTGACAGATGACGCACTTCGAGATCGGCAAGTTCCTCAACCGCATCTTCGAGGGACAGACGCTGAGCCGCGACGACGCCCGCGAGGTGCTGGGCCGGTTGATGGACGGGCAGCTCTCGCAGGTGCAGGCCGCGGCGCTCCTGGCGGCGCTGCGCATGCGCGGTGAGACCGTGGACGAGATCACGGGCTTCGCCGAGGCCATGCGGGAGCGCGCCATCAAGGTCCCCGTGCGCCGGGCGGGGCCGCTGGTCGACACGTGCGGCACCGGCGGGACGGGCGTCGACACCATCAACATCAGCACCACCGCCATGTTCGTGGCGGCGGCGGGCGGGGCGCGCATCGCCAAGCACGGCAACGTGGGCGTGACCCGCAGGTCGGGCTCCGCTAACGTGCTGGAGGAGCTCGGCGTCGACCTCGACGCCAGCCCGGAGCGGCTGGCGGAGGAGATCGACGCCACGGGCCTCGCCTTCGTGTACGCGCGCCGCTTCCACCCCGCCATGGGCTTCGTGGCGCCCATCCGCGCCGACCTGCAGGCGCGCACCATCTTCAACAACCTCGGCCCCCTCACCAACCCGGCGGGCGCCGACCGGCAGCTGATGGGCGTCTACGACCCGCGCCTGACCGAGACCCTCGCCGCCGTGCTCCGCGGCCTCGGGCTCGCCCGCGCGCTCGTGGTCCACGGCGACGTCATCGACGACTTCACCGTCACCGGCCCCAGCAAGGTCACCGAGCTGCACGCCGACGGTTCCACCACCACCTACGTGATCACGCCGGAGGAGGTGGGGCTGGGCCGTCACCCCATCGGCGAGCTTGCTGGGGGCGACGCGGCGCGGAACGCCCGCCTCCTCAGGGCCGTGCTGGCCAACGAGGCGAACGGCGCCATGCGCGACGTGACCCTGTTCAACGCCGGGGCCACCCTCTACCTGGCCGAGCTGGCCGGCAGTCTCGCCGAGGGGGTCGAGCTCGCCAGGGAGGCGCTCGCGAGCGGCGCCGCGGCGCGCAAGCTTGAGGAGTACCTGCGCGTCGCGGGTCGCGGCCAGGCCTGATGGCAGTTCCAGGTGGTAGTGGGGCGCCCTCGGACCCTCATCTCCTGTTGCTAGCATGGTGCGCGTGAAGCTCGTACAAGGCCTGTTCCTGCTCCTGTTGACCGCCGTGCTCTCGGTGGGCGCGCTGCTCGCCGCGTCGGCGCTCAAGTGGTCGCAGGAGCTCCCCTCGCTGGAGAAGCTCGACGCGCTCGAGTTCTCGGCCACGTCGCAGGTGTACGCCCGCGACGGCGAGACGCGCATCGGCATCATCGTGCCCGTGGTCGGCGAGGAGCGCGAGTCCACCAACCGCATCCCCGTGAGCCTCGACGAGGTGTCGCCCGCCGCCCTGCAGGCCATCGTGGCGTACGAGGACGACCAGTTCTTCCGCCACTACGGCATGGACATCGCCGCCATCATGCGCGCCGTCTACGAGGAGTTCCTCGGCGACTCGTCGCGGGGCGGCTCCACCATCACCACCCAGGTGATAAAGAACACGTTGCTGCAGGACATCCGCTCCGAGCGCTCGCTCGAGCGCAAGGTCAAGGAGGTGATGCTGGCGCTCGAGCTGGAGCGGCGCCTCACCAAGCCCGAGATCTTGCAGCGTTACGTGAACATGGTGTTCTGGGGCGGCAACGTCTACGGCATCCGCTCGGCGGCGCAGACGTACTTCGGCAAGGACCCCATCGAGCTCAACCTCGCCGAGGGGCTTTACCTCGCGCGCCTCATCCCGGCGCCCAACGCGCGCCACGACGACTTCACGACCACGCGCCGCAGCATGCGCGAGGTCCTCGACAAGATGGTGCGCCAGGGCACGATCAGCGCCGACATGGCGGAGCGCGCCTGGCGCTACCAGCTCGAGCCCGTCGGCTGGGACGTCACGTACGACGGCAACGGCAACATCGTCACGGCGGTCAGGACCGGCGTCGAGGTGGTCGTGCAGTCGAGCGTCAGCTCAGACCTGTCGAGGGCCGTCTTGATCGCCGTTCGCAACTGGCTCACCGACGTGTACGGCGAGAGCGTCGTGTTCGGCAGGGGCGGCCTCAGGGTCGTGACCACCATCGACGTGCAGGCGCAGGTGGCCGCCAACGAGGCGAGCCTCCACGCCGAGCTCCCACCGGGTGCCCAGATGGCCATCGTCGGCCTCGACCCGAGCACGGGCGCCGTGCTGGCGATGGTAGGGCAGAAGCTGAGCGCGGACGGCGCGCTGGGCGAGTTCAACCGCGCCACCCGGGCGCTCCGTCAACCGGGCAGCTCGTTCAAGCCGATCGTGTTCGCCACGGCCATCGAGTTGGGAGCCATGAACCAGTCGACCATCCTGGTCGACGAACCCACGGAGTTCCGCATGCGGGGGCAGCCGCCGTACGAGCCCGGCAACCACGATAAGAAGTTCGACGGCTACCAGACGATAAGGGCGAGCCTGAACCGCAGCCGCAACATCCCGGCGGTCAAGGCGCTCGAGGCCGTGGGCGCCGACGCGGTGGCGGAGAAGGCGCGCGAGCTGGGCTACGACGTCGCGCCCTACTACTCGATGGCGCTCGGCACGTTCGAGGCCACGCCGCTGCAGCACACAGCCGCCATGGCGGCCTTCGCGAACGGCGGCGTCTACACCGAGCCGTACTTCATCGAGCGGGTGGAGGACGCGGACGGCAACGTGCTCTACCAGGCCGCCCCACGCTCGGCGCGCGTCTGGAGCGAGCAGACGGCCTACATCATGCTCGACCTCCTGCACGGCAACGTCGTGGATCGCGACCCGGCGTACGGCCTCTCGAACCGCGCCGTGATCCCGGGCCGCTGGATCGCGGGGAAGACCGGCACCACCAACGAGGAGGTCGACATCTGGTTCGTGGGCATGACCCCGGGTATGGTGGCGTCCGTGTGGATCGGCAACGATGACTCCTCCAGCCTGCCGTCGTCGATGACCCTGGCGGACGGCACCCGCGATCAGGTGAACAGTTCGCGTCAACCCATCTACGCCTGGAACGACTTCGTCGCGGCCGCGTTGCGCGGACGCCCCGCCGCGCCCGACGGCTTCCCCGTGCCGGCCGGGATCGAGTTCCATACCCTCGACCTGAAGACGGGCGCCGTCGACGGCGGCGGGGTGCGGGCCGCCTTCCGCGAGTCCGACGTGCTGTCGACCACCGGCATCGGCACCGCCGTCAAGCTCAAGCTACCGGTCGACACGGCCACCGGCCTGCGCGCCACCGCCGACACGCCCCCGGACCGCGTCGAGATCATCGAGGTCGACCCGGCCGACGTCGCCAAGTACCTCGGCGGGGCCGGCTGATGCCGGGCTCGGGCGAGAACCTCACCCTGACGGCCGTGCGTGGCCTGCTGGTCGGTCATCACACCGACCTCGAGGCGCGCACCGGTTGCACCGTCATCGTCACGCCGGAGGGCGGTTGCGTGGCGTCCGGCGTGGCGCTGGGGCCCGCTCCCGGTTCGCGCGAGTACGTGCTCCTGCAACCCGACAAGACGGTCCAGACCGTCGACGCGGTCGTCCTGACGGGCGGCAGCGCGTTCGGGCTGGCCGCGGCCGACGGGGTCATGGCGTGGCTGGAGGAGCGCGGCCGCGGCGTCGACACCGGCGCGGCCCGCGTGCCCATCGTGCCGGCCGCCGTCCTCTACGACCTGGCGGTCGGCTCGGCCACCGTGCGGCCGGACGCCGCCGCCGGCCGCGCGGCCGCGGAGGCCGCCAGCGCCGAGCCGGTGGCGCAGGGTCGGGTGGGGGCCGGCACGGGCGCCAGCGTCGGCAAGCTGAGGGGCCACGGGCTCGCCACGGCCAGCGGGCTGGGGAGCCACGCGGCGCGGATCGGCGGCGCGGTCGTCGCCGCCCTCGGCGTCAGCAACGCCGTCGGCAACGTCGTGGACCCGGACACCGGGCAGTTGGTGGCCGGCCTCGCCGACGTGCAGGGCCTCGCCGCCGCCGAGGGGTTCGCGGCCATCCCCGGCGCCAACACCACCCTCGTGGTCGTCGCCACCGACGCTCCGCTGACGAAGGCCGAGGCGAACGCCCTGGCGACCAGCGCCCACGTCGGCATCGCGCGCGTGACGCGGCCGTCTCACACCGTCTTCGACGGCGACACCGCCTTCGTCCTCACCACCGGGACGGGCCCGCGAGTGCCGATGGCGGCCCTGTCCGTGGTGGTGCAAGAGGTCGTGGCGGCCGCGCTGCTCAAGGGCGTGCGCGCCGGGGCGCGGCCGTGACCAACCTGTACCACCTGCCGCCCGGGGAGGCCGCGCCCGAGCTGGTGGACGCCGTCATCGAGGTGCCGGTCGGCTCGTCCAACAAGTACGAGTACGACCCGGAGCTGGGCGTCTTCAGGCTCGACCGCGTCCTGTATAGCCCCATGCATTACCCGGGCGACTACGGCTTCATCCCCAGCACCTACGCCGAGGACGGCGACCCGCTCGACATCCTCGTCCTCATGAACCGCCCCACCTTCACGGGCGCCGTCATGCGCGCCAGGCCGCTCGGTTACCTGGAGATGAGCGACGAGAAGGGGCGCGACCAGAAGATCCTCGCCGTGCCCGTCGACGACCCCCGGTACGACGGCAACCGCCACCTCGACTCCATCTCCCGCCACCGCCTGCGGGAGATCGAGCACTTCTTCCGCATCTACAAGGAGCTGGAGGGGAAGAAGACGGTGGTGGAGGATTGGCACGGCATGGACGCCACGCACGCGCTCATCCGCGCGGCCATGGCCGCCTACGCCGAGCAGCTGGCAGGGTCAGGTCACGGCGCCACGCGGTAGATGAGGCCGCCGCTGTAGTCGGCCACGTACAGCTCGCCGTCGACGCCCTCCCCGAAGGTGCTCACGTTGAATCCGGTCTGCAGTAGCGGCGTCACGTCCCAACCCGCGGCGGGGTCCGCGCTCCAGATGCGACCCGAGCTGAAGTCGGCGAACACGTACCGCCCGGCCAGGGCCGGCACGGCCTCGCCACGGTAGACGTAGCCGCCGCTGATGGACGAGCCCCACTGCGGCCCGTGAGGGTACTCGATGACCGGCAACGTCAACCCGGCCTGGTCGCACGAGCCGGCGTCGTAGCAGTGGCTCGCCTCCATGACGTTCCAGCCGTAGTTCTCGCCGCCCCGCGAGCCGGCCGGCTGGAAGTCGACCTCCTCGAAGGCGTTCTGCCCCACGTCGGCGATGTAGAGGTCGCCTGTGGCGCGGTCGAACGAGAAGCGCCACGGGTTGCGCAGGCCGTAGGCCCAGATCTCCGGCTTGGCACCGGGCGTGGTCACGAACGGGTTGTCGGCCGGCACGCGGTACCCCGTCTCCGGCGAGACGTCGAGCCGCAGGAGCTTGGCGAGGAGCGTGCCGAGGTCCTGCCCGTTGCCGTGTGGGTCGCCGCCGCTGCCGCCGTCGCCCAGCCCGAGGTAGAGGTAGCCGTCGGGTCCGAACGCGAGCTGGCCGCCGTTGTGGTTGGAGTACGGCTGGTCGTGCGTCAGGAGGACCTCCTCCGACGTCTCGTCGGCGCGGTCGGGGTTGCCCCGCGTGACCTCGAAGCGCGACAGGACGCTCTCGCCGTTAGCGCCCGTGTAGTAGACGTAGAAGCGCCCGCTGGCGGCGTAATCGGGAGGGAAGGCGAGGCCGAGCAGGCCGCGCTCGCCGCCCGTCGTGACCCTGTCCGACACGTCGAGGAACGGCTCCTTGAGGAGCGCGCCGTCACGGATGATGCGGACCTGGCCGCCCTGCTGCACGACGAAGAGGCGAGCGTCGCCGGCGTGCGTGATGGTGACCGGCTTCTTGAGCCCATCGGCCACCGGCACGAGGCGTTGGGCCGACACGTTCTGCGAGCACGACGCGAGGAGGCACGCCAGCGCGAGCGCGCCGAGGGCGGCGAACGCTCGGCCCGAGTGGGCGCCGCGCGCGAACCGGCGCTGGCGGGTGGTGGCGTGGTGACGACGGTCCGGTACGTGAGCCTCTGACATGGCCCCAGGTTAGACGACGCGCGTGAGAGCGTGTCCGCGCGGCGTCACTCGTCGTCCCGCGCCCACCGCGGCAGCCAGCGCGACGTGAGCGTCGCCAGCTC
Source organism: Trueperaceae bacterium (assembly GCA_019454765.1). NCBI lineage: Bacteria > Thermotogati > Deinococcota > Deinococci > Trueperales > Trueperaceae > Trueperaceae bacterium. The sequence goes on from JACFNR010000019.1 coordinate 21,196, forward strand.
CGCCTCGCTCAGGGCGGGGCGGTCGTAACGGCCTGCGGCCAGCCGCTGGCGCTGCGCCTCGAACAGGATCACGGCGGCCGCCACGCTGACGTTCAGGGACTGGACCATCCCGAGCATGGGGATGATGACGTGCTCGTCGGCCAGGGCCGCGGCCTCCGGGCTGACGCCCTCCTTCTCGTTGCCGAGCAGCACGGCGCAGGGGGAGGTGTAGTCGACGGTGCGGTAGTCCACCGCCTGCTCCGACAGGTGGGCGGCGAAGACGCGCATGCCGGAAGCCTTGAGCGTCGCGACCGCCGCGGCGACGGAATCGTGCAGCACAAGCTCGACCCACTTGTCGGCGCTGGCGCTGGTGGCGCTGAAGGTGGCCACCCCGCCGGTCGGCTTGACGGCGTGGACGGTGCCGATCCCCACCGCGTCGCAGCTCCTCAAGATGGCCGAGAGGTTGTGCGGCTTGTGCACCTCCTCGGCCAGGACGGTGAGGTCGGGCTGGCGCTTGGCGAGCACGTCGTGGATGCGCCGGCGGCGCCGCATGGTCATGAGGAAGAGGATAACCGTAGGGGTGCGGGGTATCGTCGGCGGATGTCGACGCACAAGGTGAGGGAGTACCTGAGGCGCTTCGGGAAGGCCGACGCGGTCATGGAGTTCACGGATTCGAGCGCCACCGTCGCGCTGGCGGCCGCGAAGGTCGGCACCGAGCCGGCGCGAATCGCCAAGACGCTCGCGTTCTACGATCCCACCGACCCGGCGCGCGCCGTCCTGGTGGTCGCGGCCGGCGACGCCCGGCTGCACAACGGCTCGTTCAAGCGCGCGATGGGCGGCAAGGCGCGCATGCTGGCCGCCGCCGACGTCGAGCCCCTCACGGGCCACCCGGTCGGCGGCGTGTGCCCCTTCGCCAACCCCGCGGGCGCCAGGGTGTTCCTCGATGAGTCGCTCAAGAGGTTCGACGTCGTCTACCCGGCGGCGGGCACGGCGGCCTCGGCCGTGCCCATGACGTGCGCCGAGCTGGAGGAGGCGTCCAACGCGCTGGGTTGGGTGGAGGTCACGAACGGCTGGCGCGACGAGGCGCCCGCCGGCGAGCCGGAATCCGACTCGACCAAGCGGTAGACGGCGCCCCGCGCGAAGTCCGCCAGGTAGAGCTCGCCCGCTGCGTCCTCGCCGAAGGTGCTGATCATCATGCCGGTTTCGAGGAGCAGGGTGGGCTCCCACCCGTCGGCCTCGGCGGTGCGCCAGACCTGGCCGGTCATGAAGTCGCCGAACACGTACCTACCCACCAGCCCGGGGATGGCTTGCCCCCGGTAGACGTAGCCCCCGGTGACCGAGCCGCGCTCGGCGCCGTGAGGGTAGGCGAGGACGGGCGCCACGAACCGCGCCGCGTCGCACTCGCCGGAGGCGTGGCAGCGCGGCCCCTCCATGTGCGGCCAACCGTAGTTCTCGCCGCCACGCGCCGTCGCCGCTTGACGGTCGATCTCCTCCCACGAGTCCTCGCCAACGTCGCCGAGGTACAGGTCCCCCGTCGCGCGGTCGAACGACAGGCGCCACGGGTTGCGTAGGCCGTACGCCCACACCTCGCCGCGAGCCCCGGGGGTGCCGACGAACGGGTTGCTCGTAGGGACCCGGTAGGTGGCGGTCGAGGCGACGTCCAGGCGCAGGACCTTGCCGAGCAACGAACCGAGGTCCTGACTGGCGGTGCCACCCGTCGCGTCGTCGCCGCTCGTCACGTACAGGTAACCGTCGGGACCGAAGGCGAGCTGGCCGCCAACGTGCCACGTGCTCCGCCGCGCGAACCGAAGGATCACGGTGCCGGACCCGACGTCCGCGACGTCCGGGTCGTCGGCAAGCGTCCGGTAGCGGGCGAGGACAGCGGCGCCCTCGGAGTCCGTGTAGTAGACGTAGAACTCCCGGCTCGTCCGGTAGTCGGGCGCGAAGGCGAGTCCCAGGAGCCCCCGCTCGTCCTGGGTGCTCACGACGGCCGTCAGGTCGAGGAACGGGGTCGGGAGGAGGGCTCCCGCCGCGATCACCCGCACGCGCCCGGACTTCTCCACCACGAAGAGCCGGTCGTCGCCCGCGTGCGCGATGCCGAGCGGCCCGGTCAGGCCGGAGGCGACCTCCTCGAGGCGGACGCCGCCCATGGGGGGTGGCGGCGGAGGTCCAGGCGGGTCCGGCGGCCCCGGCGGCGTCGGCCTGACGGTGGCGTCGCAGGCGAACAGGGCGAGAGCCAGCGCGAGCAAGAGGAGGTGCGGCAGGAGCGGGCGCGATGAGCGCGGGGCCGGCGTTCGTTTGGAGCGAGGGTAAGTCGGCTTCATCGACCAAAGGATGACGCCGAAACGCCCGCCGGGCAAGCCCCGGTCGTGCCCGGCGGGGTCGGCTGTGTGGCCGCCGGGCCCTTCCGCCATCACGCTTGACGCCCTCGCGCAGCGGGCGATATCATCGCTTTCGCCTCGTGAACGGCTTCGCCTGCGTTCACAAGACCCTCGCCGAGGTGGCGGAATCGGTAGACGCGCCAGCTTGAGGGGCTGGTGGCCGCAAGGCTGTAGGGGTTCAAGTCCCCTCCTCGGCACCAAGCATGCAGCGCGCCGCCGGAACGGCCCCACGGGCCGGCCGGCGGCGCTCGTTCGTCGTCTCGCCGGCGCGCCCCGGGCGCTCGGGACGGGGCCGGCGGCTCGCGCCTAGGGTGGGCCGGCCGGCGTGACGGGCCGTGATAGCTTGGCGCATGCCCCGCCAACGCTCGTCCCCGGCAGCCGGTGCCGCCGTCCCCGGCGGCGTGTCCGGGGAGGCGCCGCCCCGCTCGTTCCCCTTCCCGGCCTACCGGCCGGGGCAGGCGGAGGCGCTCGCGCGCGCCCGGGGGGCCTTCGCGGGCGGCAAGCGCTTCGTGGTCGTCGAGGCGCCCACCGGGGCGGGCAAGAGCGCCATAGCGGTCACGCTCGCGCGCGAGGCCAAGTCGGCGTTCGTGATCACCAACCAGAAGATCCTGCAGGACCAGTACGTGCGCGACTTCCCCGACCTCGCCCTGCTCAAGGGCCGCGCCAACTACGAGTGCCTGGTGGCACCAACGCACGCCGGCGCCGCGCCGTGCACGGTGGGCCTGCGCTTCCCGGCGTGCGACGCCTGCCCCTACTTCACGGCCAAGGACGTGGCCATGGCCGCCAACGTCGCCACGCTCAACTACGCCTACTTCCTCGCCGAGCTCAACTACGCGGGCGGCTTCGCGCCGCGCGAGCTCCTCGTCCTCGACGAGGCCCACAACGCGGAGGGCGCGCTGATGGGCTTCGTGCAGGTGGCTTTCGCCGAGGGCGCTCTGCAGCGGGCCGGTCTGCCGCGCGCCCTCCCACCCGACCTGGGCGACGAGCTGGCGTTCGAGTTCGCCGAGCTCCTCCTGCCCGAGATGCGCCGCCGCGCCACCGAGATCGAGCGAGCCATGAAGGACGTGGCCGACGAGGACGCCGCCGTGCAACAACTCCGCGTGAAGCAGTGGCTCGACTCGCAGGCGGAGCGCGTGGCGCTGCTGCTCGACAGTCACGAGGCCGGCGAGGTCGAGTGGGTGGTCGAGCGGCGTCGCGGCGCGGAGGGCGCCACGCTCGTCTTCAAGCCCGTCGAGGTGGCGGCGCTCGCCGAGCCGTTCCTCTTCCGGCACGCCGACCGGGTCCTGATGCTCTCCGCCACCATCCTCGACGCGCGCACGTTCCTTCGCGGCCTCGGCATCGATCCGGCGGAGGCCGAGGTCGTCGGCGTGCCGTCGACGTTCCCGCCGGAGAACCGCCCCATCGTCGCCCTCCCCGTGGCGCGCCTCACCCGCCACTACCTCGACCGCGACCTGCCGCGCCTCGCCCGCGCGGTCGACGACCTCGCGCTGCGGCACGCCGACGAGAAGGGCGTGGTGCACGCTCACTCCTACAAGATCGCCTCGTTCATCGCCGCCAACCTGAGCGCGGAGGTCGGCTGGCGAGTCGTCACTCACGTTGACGCCGGGGGCCGCGACGCGGCCCTGGCACGGCACCTCTCCGCCCCGGAACCCACGATCCTCCTCACCCCGAGCATGACGGAGGGCATCGACCTGGCCGAGGACCTGGCGCGCTGGCAGGTGCTCTGCAAGGTCCCGTACCCCTACCTGGGCGACAAGCAGGTGGCGGCCCGCATGGAGCGCGACCGCGACTGGTACGAGTGGCGCACGACCCTCAGCGTGGTGCAGGCGTACGGCCGCAGCGTGAGGAGCGAGACCGACAGCGCCGTCACGTACCTGCTCGACGCCGACTTCCCCGCCTTCATCCGGCGCCAGCGCGGGCGCCTGCCGCCCTGGTTCCTCGAGGCGCTCGACGAGGGCGCCGCCGTGGAGCGTTACGCCGACTACTGAGCGCCGAACGGCAGGGCCGTGTGGCGCTCCAGGTTGGTGCGGAGGACCATCGTCGTCTCCGTGCGCTCCACGCCCTCGGTGGTGAAGAGCCGGTCGAGGAAGGCGTCGAGCGCCACGGAGTCGGGCACGCGCACCTTGGCGATGAACGAGTAGGTGCCCGCCACGGCGTGCAGCTCCTCGATCTCGGGGAACTCGACGAGGCGCTCCACCAGCCGTTGGGCCGGCTTGCGCGGCTGCGGCACGATAGCCACGAAGGCCGTGATGGTGAGCCCCACCGCCGCAGGGTCGATCTCCGCGTGGTAGCCGCGGATCACGCCGGCCTGCTCGAGCTTCTTGACCCGCTCGCCCACGGCGGGCGCCGACAGGCCGACGGCCTTGGCCACCGAGGCGTGCGAGGCCCGCCCGTCGTGCAGCAAGATGTCGAGGATGCGCCGGTCGACCGCGTCGAACTCCATGCTGAGGCGGAATCTATCACGCCCGGCGCGCCCTGGTATCCTGCCGTGTGCGCGTACTCTTCGTGGGCGACGTGTTCGCGACCCCCGGCATGCGGGCGGCCCAGGCCTACCTCGCGCTGGTGAGGGACGACTACGACCTCGTGATCGTCAACGGCGAGAACGCGGCGGGCGGTTTCGGCATCACCCGCAAGCACTTCGAGCAGCTCAGGGCGGCCGGCGCCGACGTGGTCACCCTCGGCAACCACACCTTCGACCAGCCCGACACCGCCGAGCTGCTCGAGGGCACCCCGCGCCTGCTGCGCCCCGCCAACTACCCGCCCGGCACGCCCGGCCTCGGCTGGTCCACGTTCGAGGCGCGGGGCGGGGAGCGCGTCGCCGTGGCGCAGCTCATGGGCCGCGTGTTCATGGAGGCGCTCGACGACCCGTACCGCGCCGCCGATGACATCCTCGAGCAGGTGGGGGAGGGCGTGCCCGTCATCGTCGACTTCCACGCCGAGGCCACCAGCGAGAAGAAGATCATGGGCTACCACCTGGCAGGCCGCGTGAGCGCCGTCCTCGGCACCCACACGCACGTCCCCACGGCCGACGAGCAGCTGTTCAAGGGCACCGCGTACATCACGGACGTCGGCATGACCGGCGTGCAGGCCTCCTCGATCGGGCTGGCGTTCGAGGAGGTCCATAGGCGCTTCGTCACGAAGCTCCCCACGCGCTACCGCCCGGCCGAGGGCGCCGCGACCGTGAACGCCGTGGCCCTCGAGCTGGACGGCGCGCGCGCCGTGAGCATCAGGCGCCTCAGCTGGGAGCACGGGAGGCGGCAGGCATGACGCGCCAGGACGACCTGTTCGGGCTGCTGGCGAACGACGTCGACTTCCTCGCCACCGCGCTGGGCGACGTCCTGAAGGAGCTGGAGGGCCGACGCCTCTTCGAGTTGGTGGAGCGGGTGCGCCACCTCACCAAGGGCCTGCGCGCCGGCGGCGGCGCCGACGCGGCGCGCGAGCTCGACGAGCTCCTCGCCTCGCTCGACACCGCCACCGCCGAGAAGCTGGTGCGCGCCTTCACCGTCTACTTCCAGCTCGTGAACCTGGCGGAGGAGGTGCACCGCGTGCGCGTCAACCGCCACCGCGAGGCGGGCGCCACGCTCGACGAGCCGCGCAGCGAGAGCCTCGCCGCCGCCATCAGGGAGCTCGAGCGCCGCGGTTGGACGCGCCAGGAGACCGCCGACTTCCTCCGTGACCTCGACCTGCAGCTGACCGTGACGGCGCATCCCACCGAGGTGAAGCGCTACACGGTGCGGCTCAAGATCGAGAGGATCGGCGAGGCGCTGCGGCGCCTGCAGGAGGTGGAGCTGGCGCCGCGCGCCGCGCGCGAGCTCCGCGAACGCATCTACGCCGAGATCGCCACCCTGTGGCTCACCCGCGAGGTGGCGCCCGACCGGCCGCAGGTGCTCGACGAGGTGAAGAGCGCCCTCTACTACTTCAGGCGGTCGCTGCTCGAGGCGGTGCCCCGCATCATGGCCGACCTCGAGGAGGCCCTCGCCGACTACTTCCCGGACGCCAACGACCAGGGGCACCTAGGACCCGCCCCGGAGCCGCCAACGCCGCTGCTGCGCTTCCGCTCCTGGATAGGCGGCGACCGCGACGGGAACCCGTACGTGACGCCGAGCGTGATGCGGGAGGCGTTCGAGCTGCAGGCGGGCGTGGCCAACGAGGCGTACGTGGCCGACGTCGAGGGCTTGGTCCAGCGCCTCTCCCAGTGGGAAGGCCGCACCATGCTCACGGACGAGTTCCGCACGGCGCTCGAGGCGCGGGACGCACGGGCGGGCGCCACGGCGCGCTTCGAGGGGGAGCCGTACCGCCGCTGGCTCGAGCACCTCTTCGTCGCGCTGAAGGCCGAGGGCGAGGCGCCCGGCGCCTACCCGGGCGGCGCCGCCGGCTACCGCGCGGACCTCGCCCTCTTGGAGGCCGCCCTGCGCTTCGGACACGGCGCGCGGCCCGCCGAGGCGTTCCTGCGCCCGGCCATGCGGCGCGCGGCGGCGTTCGGCTTCGTCCTCGCCCCGCTCGACGTGCGCGAGCACAGCACCCAGTACGAGGCGGCCATGACGAGCGTGCTGGCCGCCGCGGGCGTCCACCCCGACTACGCCTCGCTGCCGGAGCGTGACCGGGTCGAGGTGTTGGCGCGGGAGCTCGCCTCGGCGCGTCCGCTGCTGGCGCCGGGCGCGGCCGTCAACGCGGAGGCGGAGCGCGCGCTGGCGTTCCTGCGCGAGTTCAGGCGCGTGGAGGAGCAGCTCGGGCCCGACGCGCACGGCAGCACCATCGTCAGCATGACGGCCGGCGTCTCCGACGTGCTGGAGGCGCTCCTGCTGGCCAAGGAGGCGGGCGTGACGGCCATCGAGGCCACCCCGCTGTTCGAGACCCTCGCCGACCTCGAGGCCGCCCCCGGCATCATGCGCGAGCTGTTCGCCGTCGAGCCGTACCTCGCTCACGTGCGGCGCCGCGGCGTGCAGGAGGTGATGATCGGCTACTCCGACTCCAACAAGGACGTCGGCTTCGTCACCGCCACCTGGGCCCTCTACCGCGCCCAGGACGAACTGGCGGCCGTGTGCCGCGAGTTCGGGGTGCCGCTGCGCCTCTTCCACGGGCGCGGCACGAGCATCGGTCGGGGCGGCGGCCCCGCCGGCCAGGCGCTGTTGGCGCAGCCGCCCGGCACGGTGGCGGGGCGCATGCGCCTGACCGAGCAAGGCGAGGCGCTCGCCGACCGCTACTCGGACCCCGACCTGGCGCACCGTCACCTGGAACAGGTGCTGCACGCCTTCATCCTCGCCAGCGCCGGGGCGCGGGAGGAGTCCGCGGCCCTCGAGCCGCGCTACCGCGCCGCGATGGACGCCGCGGCGGAGGCGGCCATGGCCCGTTACCGGGCCCTCACGCGCGACCCGGAGTTCATGGAGTTCTTCCAGCAGGTCACGCCCATCGAGGAGCTGGCGCGACTCAACCTCGGCTCGCGACCGACGCGCCGGGCGGGCGCACCGACCATGGAGAACCTGCGCGCCATCCCGTGGGTGTTCGCGTTCACGCAGTGCCGGGCGAACCTGCCCGGCTGGTACGGCCTCGGAGCCGCGCTGAGCGCCATCGAGCCCGAGCTGGCGGCCGAGATGTACCGCGCCTGGCCCTTCTTCACCACCATGATCGACTTCGCCCAGATGAGCCTCGCGAAGGCCGACATGCCGATCTTTGGCGCCTACCTGAGCCTGGTGGAGCCGCGCCTGCGGCGCTTCGGTACGCTCATCGAGCGGCACCACGCGGAGACGGTCGCGGCGGTGGAGCGCGTCACGGGCGCGCCCCTCCTCGGCAACGACCCAGTGCTCGCGCGGGCGCTGGTGTTGCGGAACCCGTACGTGGACCCCATCAGCCGGCTGCAGGTCGAGTTGCTCAGGCGCCTCAGGCGTCACCCGCCCGAGGGGCCGGAGGCCGAGGCGCTGGCGTACGGCGTGATGCTCTCCCTGCTGGGGGTCAGCGCCGGCATGCGCAACACCGGCTGAGGCGGTCTCCCGCGGCGCCCACCGACCGTGAGCGCGCGCAACATGGCCACGCGACGCCTCCTGCTACCGTGACCCGAAGGTGGCCGCCACGGCGCTTCGCCCGCGCCCGACGCAAGCTCTCATTGCGTTCATGAGGGCCGCACGTAGCATGGCGACCGATGCTTGACCGCGCAAGGAGCGTGGAATGACTGTCACTGAACTACTCTTGAGCGGCGGCCCCATCCTGGTCGTCATCATCCTGGTCTCCCTGTACGCGGTCTACCTGTTCGTGGAACGTTTCCTGAAGCTGCGCCGCGAGCGCTCCGACACGTCGAGCCTCATGGCGCGCGTGAACGCCGCGGTGCGCGAGCGCGACCTCGAGGCCGCCCTGCACGCCTGCGAGCAGCACGGCGGGCCCGTGGCGCGCGTGCTGCACAGCGCCCTGGAGCGGCTGCCCTACGGCCGACCGGCCGTGGAGGCCGCGTTCGAGGAGGCGTCGCTGCGCGAGGAGCAGGCGCTGACACGCGGCCTCACGCCGCTGTCGATCATCGCCAAGATCGCCCCCATGCTCGGCCTGCTCGGCACCGTCACGGGCATGATCATCACGTTCTCGCAGATCTCGCTGCGCGGTTCCGGCGACGCCTCGGAGCTGGCGTACGGCATCGGCCAGGCGCTCGTGACCACGGCCGCCGGTCTGATCGTGGCCATCCCCGTCCTCGTCGGGCACGGCTACCTGTTCAGCCTCGTCGAGAAGCAGCTCGGCGACATCGACCGCCGCCGCGAGGAGCTGATGGGCAACGTGGTGCAGGCCGTTGCCAACCGGCGCGACGAACCCGCCGGCGCCCCCCGCAGAGCCGAACAGGCGGAGGCGGCGCGCGAGGGGCGCGTCGACGCGCGCCCAGACACGCGGCCGGCCACCCAGGCCTGACCCGTGGCGCGGACCCGCAGGCACCGCCGCTCCGGGCTCGTCCCGGAACTCGACCTCACCCCCATGGTCGACGTGGTCTTCCTGTTGATCATCTTCTTCATGGTGTCGACCACCTTCATCACCGTCGAGTCGGGGCTGCCCGTCGACCTCCCCGACGCGCAGATGTCGGTGGCCGAGCCGTCCAACCTGCCGACCGTGACGGTGACCAAGGACGGCAGCGTCTACTTCAGCGGCGCGCAGGTGCAGGAGGCGCGGCTGGCGGTGCTGGTGCGCGAGGAGATCGACCGCAGCGGCATGACCACCGTTGTGCTCCGCGCCGACCGCGACGTCCCCCACGGCACCGCGGTGCGCATCATGGACCTCATCAAGCAGGGTGGGGCCCAGCGCATCGCCATCTCCACGGGCGGGTGAGGGCGAGGTCGGCTTGAGCGTCACCTCCACCACTCCCCGCGGCGAGGCGGAGGCCCCGTTGTGGCGCGACCCCGACAAGCGCCGCGCCCTCGCCGTGTCGGTGACGCTGCACATGCTCGTGCTGCTGCTCGCCCTGCTGGCCGGCCTCCGGCCGCGGGCCGAGGAGAAGCCCACCTACATCGTCATCGACGTCGGCACGCCCGCGCACGCGGAGGAGACGACGCTGGCGGCCACCGCCGAGAACCCGGCGCCGCCCACGCCGTCGCCGCAGGTGGCGTCCGAGACGATCGGCGCGCCGCGCGACCTGGCCGCCCCGCAGACCGAGTCGACCGCGCCTGAGGAGCGCGAGGTGACGGTGCAACCGCCGGCCCCCGCCGCCCCGCCAGCGCAGGCGGCCGCGGCGACGCCCGAAGCGACGGCGGCAGACGTGCCCGTGCCGCCCCTCGCGGTGCCGCAGGTGACGGAGGCGAGCCCTCCCAGCGAGGCGCTGCCGCTGGCCGAGGCGCCAGCCACGCCCCTGCCGGAGATCGACCCCGTGGTCATGACGCCGCGGCCCCTCGCCGACCCGGTCGTCCTCGCCGTTCCGCCCGTCAGCGCCACCGTGGTGGAGGCGCGCGCCATCGCGGCGCGACCCACCGCCACGATCAGCCAGGCGCGCGACCTGGCTCCGCCCAGACCGGAGGCGAACGTCGCGGCGCCCCGCGAGGTCACCGCGCCCGCCGTGAACGCAACGGTGGCGCAGGCCGTGGGCCTCGCCTCGCCGAACGTGCAGGCGTCCGTGACGGCCGCCCGGCCCCTCGACTCGCCCGCCCCGACCGCCCAGGTGGCGGCGGGCACCGCGCTCAGCACCGATGGCGTGAGCGCCAGCGTGGCCGGCACGCGGCCCCTCGCCGCACCCAGCGTGACGGCGCAGGTGGGCGCGACCCGCGACGTGCAGGTCGTCCCGCAAGCGGTGGTGGCGCAGGTGCGCGACGTGCCCGTGCCGGCGCTGCGCGCCGACGTGCTGGCCCCGACCACCGCAGCGGGGGCGCCACGCGGGGACGGCACGCGTCAGGGCGACACCGACGTGCAGGCCACCGCCGTGAGCCCGCTGACGCCGGGCGGCAACGCGGCCACGGCCGGCCAGACGGGGCCCCTCGACCCGAACGCGACCGCCGACGGTCGCGGCCGGGCGGCCGGGCCTGACGGGGTGGGGGAGGGCACGGGCGCGCCGCTGCAGCAGGCGCGACTGCCTTACAGCTTCCAGCGGCAACAGCCCCTCGCCGTGCTCGTCGACAACGTGGGTGGCTACCCGCAGACGGGCCTGCGCGAGGCGAGCATGATCGTGGAGATGCCGGTGGAGGGTGGCCTCACGCGGCTGATGGCCATCTTCGACGACGACTTCCCCAGGCGGGTCGGGCCCGTGCGGAGCGCGCGCGACTACTTCGTCGAGCTGGCGCAGGCGAGTCACGCCGTGCTGGTGCACGACGGCGGTTCTCCGGGCGCGCTCATCGCCATAGCCAACTCGGTGCTGCCCACGCTCAACGCCTACAACAACGGTGCGCTGTTCGCGCGCGACGACGGCCGCAAGGCGCCTTACAACCTCTACGGCAGCGGTGGCGACCTCCGAACGGCCATGTTGCGACTGGTGCCGGAACGGTCGAGGCTGGTGTCGGGCAGCGTGTTCGGGCCCACCGCCGCGGCCGACGAGGTGACGGAGGTGAGCGTCAAGTATAGCGGCGCCTACACGTCGGGCTTCAGGTACGACGCGGTCCTGGGCAACTACCGCTGGGTGCGCGACGGCACGCCCGCCAACCACCCCGACGGTCAGCTGATGCTCTACGACGCGGTCCTGGTGGGGAGCATCACGGCCCGCCAGCTGCCGGGCGACACCGAGGGGCGCCTCTACATCCCGCTGCAGGCGGGTGACGCCACGCTCTACCTGAAGGGGCGGGCGCAGCGCGGCACCTGGTTCGTGAGCCAGGGAGTGGGCGTGAGCTTCAGGACCTCGGAGGGTGAGGTGGTCGACCTGGCGCCCTTCAGGACGTGGGTGATGCTCACCCCCACGTACGACTCGCGCGTGGAGGAGTGACGCGGGCGCTAGGGCGCGTCACTCGGCGCTGAGGCGCGGCACCAACTCGTCGAAGTAGAGGCCGTGCAGCCGCAGGCGGTAGTCGGCGTTGCGCACGTCGACCTCCAGCCAGGCGTACTCGTCCCTGTGCCCGTTCGTGTCGAGCAGCAGCGCGCGACCCTGCGACGCCACGTTCACGCCGGCCCGCACGGGCGTGTGGCCGTACACCCCGAGGCGGTAAGGGGTGCCCTCCAGGAAGTCCCGGTCCTCCTGCAACCAGCGGCGGCGGTTCTCGAGGTAGAACGCCTGGTCGTACGTGTTGTGTTCGGGAAGCGGACCAACGTGCGCGAAGTGCAGGCCCTCGATGGCGATGTCGTGCGGCCAGGAGAGGATCCACGCCTGCAACTCAGGGTCGAGGTCGGAACCGTGCCCCGGCTTCCACTCGAGGTGCGACACGTCGTCGGTGCGCAGCGGGCCCTGCCCCGGGGTGGCCGCGTTGAAGTCGTGGTTGCCGAGGAGGATGGTCATGTTCCCGGCAGGCACGCGCTCCTGGAACCCCTTAACCTCGCGCAGGAAACGCACCTGCAACGCCTCCGCGCGCTCGAGATGGCGGGGGTTGTACTCGTCGTAGCGCCGCACGTTGATCATGTCGGCGTAGCGTTGGCGGCTCTTGGCGTGGACGAGGTCGCCGAGGAGCACCAGCTTGGTGGCGTCGCCGCGAAGCTCGTCGGTTGGACGGTTGTGCTCGTCGGCCAGGCCGGCCTCGCGCAGCATGCGCCACAGCTTCTCGGCCTGCACGTGGATGTCGCCGATGACGACGATGCGCACTCGGTCAGCTCACTTCGCGGGCGTCAACGGGAGGCGTGCGCCTCGAGGTAGGGCAGCGGATCGACCATCTCGCCGTCGACCCTCATCTCGAAGTGGAGGTGCGAGCCGGTGGAGTTGCCGGTGCTCCCCACCAGCGCGATGACGTCTCCCGCCGCCACCGCGGTGCCCTCGGCCACCTCGATCTTGGAGGCGTGCCCGTAGTAGTACTCGGTGTTGCCGTTCGTGACGATGACCAGGTTGCCGTAGCCGCCATGCCAACCGGCGAACGTGACCGTGCCGGGAACGGCCGCCCTGATGGGGTCGCCCGTGTCGCCGTCGATGTCGAGGCCGGTGTGGAAGTTGCTGCCGTTGACCCGCAACTGGCGGTAGCCGAAGCGCGAGGTGATGGTCCCGACGATGGGCCAAAGCATGGCGCCCTCGGCCACGAGGGGCCTGACGGCGGGCGCCTCGACCTTGGCGACCGTGGCCGCGATGTCCGCTCCAGGGAGGATGCGCAGTTCCTGACCCACCACGAGCGCGTCGCCCCTGAGGGAGTTGGCGCTCTTGAGGGCGGCGACCGAGCTGTTGTAGCGGCGCGCCAGCGACCACAGGGTGTCGCCCTTGCCGACCACGACGGTCATGGGGAGGGGGCCACCAACGTCAGTGTCGAGGCCGGCGTACTGGCCGGGTATGGTCAGCTGGTCGCCCACGCGCAGGATGGCGCTCTCGGTGATGCCGTTGGCCGCCGCGATGGCCGCGACCGTGCTGTCGTAACGCCTGGCCAGGACCCAGAGCGAGTCGCCCACGTTCACCTTGACCACCAGCGGTCCGGGCACGGAGTCGCCGGCCAGGAGCTTGAGCTCTTGGCCGGGGTGGATGAGCGTGCCGTCGAGGTCGTTGAACGCGATGAGGTCGCTCACCGACACGCCGTTGGCGAGCGCGATGTCGTAGAGCGTGTCCCCCGCCCTGACGGTGACGGTGGTGGGGGCGGGGAGCGCCTCGTCCTCGCCGGGGACCGTCAGGACCTGCCCTGGCCTGATGGCGTCGGTGGCGAGGTCGTTCATGCTCCTGATGGTGGCAACGTCGGTGCCCTCGCGCTGCGCGATGGCCCAGAGGCTGTCGCCCGGCTGCACGGTGATCGTCTTGGCGGAGGCCGCTGCGGTCCCCAGGACGACCACTGCGAGAAGGGTACGGGCGAGGCCATGTGATCGCATCGTCGCCAAATCTACCAGAAGCGGCGCTGCGCGGAACGGGGAAAAACCCGCATCCGCACACAGCCGTCACGGCGGGAGCGTGGCGAGCGTGCTTAGGAGGTGGTCCGCGCGCCGTGCCAGGCGCGCGGGAGGGAGCCGAGCGGCCGGCACCCGCCGGGCCGTTGCGAGGGAGGGGGCGGGTGCCGAACGGTCAGTCGCGCGGGTCCAGCACGAGGTCGCGTGCCAGGCGGGAACCGAGCTCCAGCTGGATGAGGCAGTAGCGCTCCGTCTCGATGGCGGTGCTCGAGTCGTGGATGATCTTGCACTCGAGTAGACGAGCTTCACGAAGCAGGACGGCAGTGGGTTGGGCGGTGATGTCGTCGTTCATCCCTGGCTCCTAGAGGACCGTCGAGGTTGCGGTCGCCTCAGCGCGCCTCGGCGCGCGCCGGCTGTGACGCCAAGCTACAGGAGCCGTTCTTACGGGACTCTCAACCGCCACGCGGGGAGCGAAAGTCAGTCGGCGACCACGCGCGTGCCGCCGCCCGCCAGCGCCCGCGCCACGCCGCCTGGGTCGCGCCCGTCGGCCACCACGGCGAACGGCGCACCCAGCGCCAGCGCCGTCAGGGCCGCCTCCACCTTGGGGATCATGCCGCCGGCGATGCGCCCATCGGCCACGCGCCTCTCGGCGTCGCCGCGCGTGAGGCGCGGTAGGAGCGTGGCGGGGTCGGCGGGGTCGTCTAGCACGCCAGGCACGTTGGTCAGGAACAGCACGCCCTCCCCGAGGGCAGCGGCCACCGCCCCCGCCGCCTCGTCGCCGTTGACGTTGAGCGGCGCCCCGGCCGCGTCCACCGCCAGGCACGCCAGCACCGGCACCAGTCCGCCGGCGCGCACGGCGCGCACCGCCCGGAGGTCGACGCTCGTCACGCGCCCCACCAGGCCGAGTTCCGGGTCGCGCACCCGCGCGGTGATGGCGCCGGCGTCGCGGGCCGTGAGGCCCACCGCCGGGCCGATCTCCTGCGCCAGTTCCTTGCCTAGGAGCGTGAGGACGCGTTCGATGACGACCATCGACTCGGGGCTCGTCACGCGCAGCCCACGCACGAACGAGTGGGCGAGCCCGGCCGCGTCGAGGGCGGCCTGGATGAACGGGCCGCCGCCATGCACCACGACGGGCGGCGTGGCGTGGGCGGACATGGCCCGCAACCCGGCCGCCACGGCGCGGCGCGTGGCGGGGTCGGTCATGGCGTTGCCGCCGTACTTGATGACTAGGCTCACGCCGACAAGTCTATGTGGCGGGCGGCGCGAGGCGCCAGCGGGTGTTACATTGCGTCAGGCACGCACGCGCCGCGTTCCGCGCGGCGGGCGGCCGGCGCCGTAGGGGGTACGCGGATGGGCCTCGAGGCTGGCGAACTCAAGTTCGGGACCGACGGTTGGCGCGACGTCATCGCCGACCGCTTCACGTTCGCCAACCTGGGCCGCGCCGCCCAGGCCTACGCTGAACACCTGCTGGCGGGCGGCATGTCGCGCGTGCTGGTGGGCTACGACACGCGCTTCCTGGGCCGGCGTTTCGCCCTTCACGTCGCAGACGTCCTCGGCGCCAACGGGTTGAGCGTCGCGGTGAGCACGGAGTACCTGCCGACCCCGGTCCTGTCGTTCGCCGTCAGGCAGGATGGCGCCGACGGCGGCGTGATGGTGACGGCCTCCCACAACCCCGCCGAGTACTCGGGCTTCAAGCTCAAGGGGAGCTACGGGGGCGGCGCGTCGGACGCCACCTACCGCGACGTCGCCGAGCGCGTGCGGGGCGTGGCGCCGGAGCGGGTGGCGCGGGGCGGCCGGCCCGGCGCCGCGCCAGAGGAGTTCGACGCCCGCGAGGCCTACTACGCGGCGCTCGACGCGCTGATCGACGTGGAGGCTCTTAGGCGCTCGAGCGTGCGGATCGTGCACGACGCCATGGGCGGCGCCGGCGCCGGCTGGTTGGCGCGCTACTTCGCGAGCCGTGGCATGGGTGAGAAGCTGATCGAGCTGCGCGGCCGTCCCGACCCGCTCTTCCACGGGGTCAACCCGGAGCCTATCTCCGCCAACCTCGCCGCGACGGCCGCGTGCATGGCCGCGGCGTCCGCCGAGGGGGTCAGCTTCGCCGTGGCCACCGACGGCGACGCCGACCGCCTTGGCGTGGTGCTGCCGGGTGGGACGTACTTCGACTCGCACCAGGTCTTCGCGGCGCTGCTAGACGACCTTCACCGGCGTGGGGAGCGGGGTGCCGTCGTCAAGACCTTCACCGTCAGCCGGGTGGTGGAGCGGCTGGCGGCCGCGCGCGGCCTGCCGGTCGTCGAGACGAAGGTGGGGTTCAAGTACGTGGTCGACGCCATGCTGGCGGGCGGCGTGCTGATAGGGGGCGAGGAGTCGGGCGGCATAGGCGTGAGCGCACACCTGTTCGAGCGCGACGGGTTGGCCAACGCCCTGCTCCTGGCCGCCGCAGAGGCCAGCACGGGCGTGCCCCTGGCGGAGCGCTTCGCGGCGCTCGAGCGGGAGGCGGGGTGGCGCCACGCCTACGACCGGCTCGACCTGCACCTTGACGCCGCCGCGGCGAGCCGCGCCGCCGCGGCGCTGGACGACCCGCCGGCGGCGCTGGCCGGGAGGCAGGTGACGAGCGTGGAGCGGCTCGACGGCACGAAGCTCAACCTGGGCGACGACGCCTGGGTGCTCGTGCGCGGTAGCGGCACGGAGCCGCTCGTGCGCGTCTACTGCGAGGGACCCGACGCCGCCGCCGTGCGCGCAACGCTGGCGGCGGTCAGGGAACTCATCCTGGGCCCGGGCGGCGCCTAGAGGGCCAGGAACGCCTTCGGGCTCTTGGACAGCACCTCGCTGCCGCTCTCCGTGACCACAACGAGGTCCTCGATCCTGAGGCCCGTGAAGCCCGCGCGGTAGACGCCCGGTTCGACGGTGACGACCATGCCGGGCCGCAGCACCGTGTCGCTCTTCTGGCTGAGGCGCGGCTCCTCGTGGATGACGAGGCCCGTGCCGTGGCCGAGCGAGTGCGTGAACTGCTGCTCGAGCCCGTGCTTGGCGAGTACGTCGCGCGCCACCTGGTCCACCTCGCGGCCCGTGCGCCCCGGCGCCACGGCGCCAAGCGCCGCCTCCTGGGCCTCGAGCACGGCGTCGTACATGCGGCGCTCCTCGGCGCCAACCTGGCCGATGGCGACGGTGCGCGTCATGTCGGCGTGGTAGCCGTCGACGACGGCGCCGAAGTCGAGCGTCACGAGCTCGCCGGCGGCGAGCGGCTTGTTGGAGGCGACCCCGTGAGGCATGGCGCCGCGCACGCCGCTGGCGACGATGGTCGAGAAGGCGGGGCCGTCCGCGCCGTGCTGGCGCATCGTGCGTTCCAGCACGAGCGCCACCGTCACCTCGCTGACGCCGGGCGCCATGACCTCCGTGGCGGCGGTGAAGGCGAGGTCGGTGAGGTGCGCGGCGCGCCGCAGGGCCGCCAGCTCGCTCTCCGACTTGATCACGCGCAGCTCCGAGAAGACGGCGCCGAGCAGCGCCGGTTCGTGCCCGAGGCGCTCGGCGAGGCTCCGGTAGCGGCTCACGGTGACGTGGTCGCCCTCGACCGCGAGCCGGCCGCGCCCGCCGGCCAGGCGCGCGACGACGGCGTCGTCGATGCCGGCCACGATCTCGACGGGGATCCCCACCTCATCGGCCGCCTGCGCCGCGTAGCGGCTGTCGGTGAGGAGGGTGGCGCCGACGCCGGGCACGACGAGCACGGCCCCGTCGTCGGGCGCGGAGAAGCGCGACAGGTAACGGACGTTCGCGGGCTTCGTCACGAGTAGCGCGTCGGCGCCCGCCGTCTCGAGGCTGCGCGCCAACGCCTCGAGGCGCGGCGCGATCTCGGCTCGCCAGGTGGCGGTGTTCACGCCGCCGCCGCGATGGCGAGGTAGTCGTCGAGCTGGAGGCTGGCGCCCCCTATGAGGCCGCCGTTCACGTCGGGTTGGGCCAGCAGCTCGGCGGCGTTGCCGGGTTTCATGCTCCCGCCGTAGAGGAGGCGCACGCCGTCCGCCACGGTGGGCAGGAGGCGGCGCAGCAGGCGGCGGATGGCGGCGCCCATGGCGGCGGCGTCGGCGGCGGTGGCGGTGAGGCCCGTGCCGATCGCCCAGACCGGCTCGTAGGCCACGACGAGGGCGGCCGGGTCGGCGGGCGCGAGCCCCTGCAGGGCCCGCTCGACCTGCCCGAGGACGACCTCCTCGGCGCGCCCGGCGTCGCGCTCGGCGCGCTGCTCGCCCACGCAGACGATGGGGACCATGCCGTGGGCCATGACGCGCGCCGCCTTGGCGTTGACGAGCGCGTCGTCCTCGCCGTGGTAGGCGCGGCGCTCCGAGTGGCCGACCACCACGTAGCGCGTGCCGAGGTCGGCGAGCATGGCGGCCGACACCTCGCCCGTGTAGGCGCCCTCCTCGTGGGCGCTGACGTCTTGCGCGCCGAGCGCCACCTGGGTGCCGAACGCCAGGCTGGTCATGGCCGGGAGGTGGGTGTAGGGGACGATGAGAGCGAGCTCGCCCGCCTCGACCGGGGCGCGGTCTAGGCGGGCGAGGAGTTCGCGGGTCCAGGAGACGGCTTCCGACGGGAGCCGGTTCATCTTCCAGTTGCCGGCGATGAGGGGCTGCGGGCGTGACATGCGCCGAGGATACCGCAGCTTCCTCGCGCCCCGACCGGCGGGCTGGGTCAGGCGCGCACGCCGCTGCCCGGCGCCGTGCGGCGCTTGCGGCGCGGCTTCTCGTCGGGCGCCGGTCCCTCCTCGCCGCCCGGGTCGGCGGGCACCAGCGCCTCGAGGGCGGCGAGTCCGCCGACGAGCGCCACGTCGAGCACCTGGTCGAGGTCGGCCACGGGGTGCATGGTGAGGGCCTTGGTGAGGTGAGCGCCGATGTCCTTCATGTCGGCCTCGTTCTGCGTGGGGAAGACGATGTGCTTGATGCCCGCGCGCTTGGCGCCGAGGATCTTCTCCTTGAGGCCGCCGATGGGCAGCACGCGCCCGCGCAGGGTAATCTCGCCGGTCATGGAGACGTCCTTGCGGACCGGCACGCCGGTGAGGGCCGACAGGAGCGAGGTGGCGAGGGCCACGCCGGCACTGGGGCCTTCCTTGGGGGTGGCGCCGGCGGGGATGTGGATGTGGATCTCGGAGTCGTCGAGGAGCGACTGCTTGATGCCGAAGCGCTTGGCGTTGCTCTTGGCGTAGGTGAGGGCGGCGCGGGCCGACTCCTTCATCACGTCGCCCAGTTGGCCCGTGAGCACGAGGCCGCCCTTGCCGGGGGTGACGCTCGTCTCGACGAAGAGGATGTCGCCGCCTACCGGCGTGTAGTACATGCCGGTGGCCACGCCGACGAGGTTGTCGGCCGCCTCCGATTCGGGCGTGAAGCGCTGGGCGCCGATGTACTGCTCGAGGCTGCGCTCGGTGAGGCGCACGCGCTTGGCCTCGCCGTCGGCGATGCGGCGGGCGGCCTTGCGGGACAGGGTGCCGATGAGCCGCTCGAGGTTGCGGACGCCGGCCTCGCGCGTGTACGACGCGATGACGCGCGCGATGGCGCCGTCCGTGAAGCTCACCTGGCCGGGCTTCAGGCCGTTCTCGACGAGCTGCCTTGGCACCAGGTAGCGCTTGGCGATCTCGAGCTTCTCCTGCTCGATGTAGCTGGAGAACTCGATGGCCTCCATGCGGTCGAGGAGCGCCTCGGGGATCTGCTGGGCGTAGTTGGCGGTGGCGATGAAGAGGACCTCGGAGAGGTCGAACGGCACGCCCAGGTAGTGGTCGACGAAGTTGGAGTTCTGGGCCGGGTCGAGGACCTCGAGGAGGGCCGAGGAGGGGTCGCCCTGGTAGGAGACGCCCAGCTTGTCGACCTCGTCGAGGAGGAAGACGGGGTTCTTGGCGCCCGCCTGCCGGATGCCCTGGATGATGCGACCCGGCATGGAACCGATGTAGGTGCGGCGGTGGCCGCGGATGTCGGACTCGTCGCGCGCGCCGCCGAGGCTGATGCGCACGTACTCACGGCCGAGGGCCTTGGCGATGGACTGCGCGATGGACGTCTTGCCCACACCGGGAGGGCCCGCGAAGAGGAGGATGGGGCCCTTGTTGACCTCGAAGGCGTCGAGCTCGCCCTTGGCGGCGCGTTCGCTCTTGAGCTTGCGCACGGCGAGGTACTCGAGGACGCGGTCCTTGACCTTCTCGAGGCCGTAGTGGTCCTCGTCGAGGATCTCCTCGGCCTTGGCCATGTCGAGGCGGTCCTCGGTGCGGACGTTCCAGGGCAGCTCGACGATGGTGGTGAGGTAGGTGCGGATGACGGAGGCCTCGGCCGAGTCGGGGTGCATGCGGCTAAGGCGGTTGAGCTCGCGTTGCGCCTCCTTCATGACGGCCTCGGGGAGCTCGAGGGCGGTGAGCTTCTCCTTGAACGCCTCGACCTCGTCCTCGTCCTCGTCGGAGCCGGACAGTTCCTTCTGGAGGGCCTTGATCTGCTCGCGGAGGAAGTACTCGCGCTGGTTGCGGTCGATCTCCTCCTTGACCTCGCGCTGGAGCCGGCGCTGCGTCTCCTGCAGCTCGATCTCGGTGTCGATGAGGAGCAAGACGCGCTTGATGCGTTCGGCGACCGTGGCCGACTCCAGGACGGCCTGCTTATCGGCGAGCTTGAAGTCGAGGTGGTAGGCCACGTAGTCGGCGAACTGTCCGGGGTCTTCCAGGTTCATGACGAACTGGGCGACCTCGCTCTGGACGGCGCGGCTGCCGTTCTCGACGAGCTCGCGGAACTTCTCCTTGAGCTCGCGGAAGGCGGCCTCTAGCTCCACCGGGTCGCCGGTGGGCACGTCGAGCGGTTCGACGAGCGCCTCGATGACGTCACCGCCCACGTAATCCAGCACCTTCACGCGCGCGAACGCCCGCACGAGCATCTGGATGCTCCCGTCGGGGTTCTTCTTCATGCGCATGATGTTGCAGACCGTGCCGACCTCGAACAGGTCGGTCGGTGCGGGTTCCTCGACGTCGCGGTCCTTCTGGCTCACGATGACGATGGTGCGGTCGCGGTCGAGCGCGGCATTGATGGCGCGGATGCTCACGGGCCGGCCCGCGTCGATGGGCATGACCATGGTGGGGTAGAGCACGGAACCGCGCACCGGACAGACCGGGATGGGGGCCGTGAAATCGGTTCTGGTGGCGACCTCTGCCATGCTGGTCTCCTAGTGGCGGCCCCTGGGGCCGGTGGGGTTGTCTTGGGCGTTCGTGCCGCTACTCGCCGCGGCGGCGTGTGTGGGGGGCGGTAGTTGAGTCAAAGTAGCTCAAGTTTACTGTTTTGTGGAGGCTCAGGATGTTAGTGGGCGACACCGAGCCGAGCGGGCGCGGTCCCCGATTCTACACGCTGGCGGCGCACCTGGACGCGTGTGGTAGCGTTACGCGGTCATGACCGACGTGATCTCCGCCCTGCAGCACGCCGTCGAGGAAGCCGCGGGGTCCCTCGGCGCGGCCGGCGCCGCCGTCCTCATCCAGGAGGTCCCCGAGGGGCGCGCGGGCGATTACGGCACCCCCGTCGCGTTCACGCTCGCGAAGGCGTTGGGTCGCAACCCGGCGGCCATAGCCGCCGAGCTCGTGGCGACGTTGCGGTTGCCCGAGGGCGTTGCCGGCGCCGCCGCGGTGGGCCCTTACATCAACTTCGAGATGGAGCCGGCCGCCTTCGTGCGCTCCGTCTGCGACGGCCCGCGCGAGGCGCGTTCCGAGCGCCTCAAGGTGGTGGTGGAGCACACGAGCGTCAACCCCAACAAGGAGGCGCACGTCGGGCACCTCCGCAACATCGTGCTGGGCGACGCCACCGCCCGCATCCTCCGCGCCGCCGGGCACGACGTGGAGGTGCAGAACTACATCGACGACACCGGCCGGCAGGCCGCCGAGAGCATCTTCGCCGTGACCTACTTCGGGGCGCGCTACGGCACGGAAGGCGGCCGCAAGTACGACCACTGGCTCGGCGAGCTTTACGTTCGCCTCGCGGGCGCCAAGGAGACGGACGGCGACGCCATCGAGCGCGGCGTGACGGAGGTGATGCACCGGCTCGAGCGGGGCGAGCTCCGTCACGAGATCGAGCGGGTGCTGAACTCGCAGCTCCAGACCTACCACGCGCTCGGCGTCGATTACGACCTGCTCGTGTGGGAGTCCGACATCGTGCAGGGCGGGCTGTTGCAGCAGGGCCTCGCCGTCATGGAGGCGAGCCCCTTCGTCAGTCGGCCCGAGACGGGCAAGTACGCCGGCGCGCTGGTGATGGACGTCAGCGAGATCATGCCGGGCCTGGAGGAACCCAACGTGGTGCTCGTGCGCTCCGACGGCAACGCCATGTACGTGGCCAAGGACATCGGCTACCAGTTCTGGAAGGCCGGCATCTTCGAGGGGCTCACGTTCGAGCGTTACGCGGTCCAGCCGAGCGGCAAGCCGCTCTACACCTCCAGCCAGAGCGGCACGCTACACCCGGACGGGCGCTCGTTCGCGCACGCCGGCGAGATCATCAACGTCATCGACGTGCGCCAGACCCACCCACAGACCATCGTGCGCGCCGCCCTCGCCCTCTCCGGCACCCCCGAGGGGCGCGCCGCCTACGAGAACTCCCACCACCTCGCGTACGAGGTCGTGACCCTCGAGGGCCAGGCCATGAGCGGCCGCAAGGGCATCACCCTCTCGATAGACGAGGTGGCGGAGGAGGCCACGCGCCGCGCCCGCGCCGTGGTGGAGGAGAAGAACCCGGGCCTGGCCGACGTCGACAAGGTGGCGCGCCAGGTGGGCATAGGCGCCCTGCGCTTCGGCATGCTCAAGAACGAGGCCAGGAAGGTCATCGACTTCCGCTGGGAGCAGGCGCTCTCCCTGCAGGGCGACTCCGCTCCCTACGTCCAGTACGCGCACGCGCGCGCCTGCAGCATCCTGCGCGCCGCTGCCGCCGAGGGCGTGGACGTGAGGGCCGCGCGCGCCGGCGCCGACTTCACCCAGCTGGGGCCCCTCGAGGTGCGGCTGTCGCGCGTGCTGAGGCGCTTCCCGGACGTGGTCGAGGCGGCGGCGGCCGCGCTGGCGCCGCATCAGGTGGCGCAGTACGCCCTCGACGTGGCCACCGCCTGGAACGCCTACTACAACCACAAGGACGAGAACGGCAGGCCCGACACGCAGGTCATGCGCGCCGGCCC
>JACFNR010000020.1 GCA_019454765.1 Trueperaceae bacterium
TCAGCCGACCGCCACGGCCCGCCCGAAGCTCGTCAGCCAGTCGGTCACGCGCCTGACGTCCTCCTCGACCAGCTCGTGGCCGGCGGCGACGGTCAGCTCCTCGAGCGCGGCGCCGCCCTTCCGCAGGTAGGGCCCGACGTCGCGGGCGTGCGGGGCGTACGGGTCGCGGGCGCCCGTGAGGAGCAGGACCGGCTTGCCGCCGAACCGGGCGGCGGGGGGCTGCTCGAGCGGCATGACGGCGCGTAGGAGGACGGCCGCCGCGAAGGCGTCCGGGTCGTAGGCGAGGGTGGCCAGGGCGATGTTGGCGCCGTTCGAGTACCCGAGCGCCGCCAGGCCCCTTGGCGAGAAGCCGTAGGTGGCGGCCGCCCGGCGCGTGAACTCCCCCAGCGCTACCGCCTCGGCGACGATGTTCTCTTGGTCGTAGCTCGTGGGGCCGAAGCGGCGGAAGAAGCGTGGCGTCCCCTCGTCGAGGGAGCGGCCGCGCACGGCGAGGAGGTTGGCGCCGGGCGCCACGAGTCGGCCGAGGCCCACGAGGGAGTTCTCGTCGCCCCCCGTGCCGTGCAGCAGCAGCAGCGTGACGGTCCCTGGGGGCACGGGCGCCTTCGCGCCCGCACCCAGGTCCGGCGCGGGGACGTAGCGGTGGACCCAGGCGAGGCCGGGCGCGGGAGCGTTCGTCATGGGAGCGGCTCGAGCCGGGCCTCGATCGCCGCCCGGTGAGGCTCGAGGAACGGCGGGAGGACGAGCCGCTCGCCGAGGGTGGCGGCGTCCTCGTCGACGGCGAAGCCGGGACCGTCGGTGGCTACCTCGAACAGCACGCCGCCGGGTTCTCGGAAGTAGATGCTGCGGAACCAGAAGCGGTCGACCCAACCGCTGTTGGGTACGCCCAGGCCGGCGAGGTGGTCGAGCCAGTCGCGGTGGATGTGCTCGTCGGGCGCGCGGAACGCGACGTGGTGCACCCCGCCGGCGCCGCTACGCGCCGGGGGCAGGTCGGGGCGCACGGCCACGTGAAGCTCGGCGTGGGGCCCGGTGACGCCGTCCGCCATGCCGTAGACGTGCACCGCGTGGCGGGGGTCCTCCGGGTCGGGGTAGTCGCGCAAGGGGCGCATGTTCGTCACGCCCTGGAGCGCGCGGTCCGTGGGGTTCAGGGCCGGGACGGTGATGACCACTGGCCCGAGCCCGCGGAGCTGATGTTGGGGCGGCAAGGGGCTGTCGTCCCAGGGGACGGGTTCGTCGCCGCTGCCCCCGTCCACTACGAGCGCCAGGCGTTGGCCCTCCGGGTCCTCGAAGCGGAGCTGGGCGCGGCCGTCGACCGTCTCGAGCGGGCCGGCGTCTACGCCCAGGCGAGCGAGACGCTCGCGCCAGTACTCGAGCGAGCCCTCGTCGGCCACGCGCAACCCGGTGCGCGTGACCGCGTGACCGCCACGCCGCTCGCGCGGCAGGCGCCAGTCGAAGAACGTCAGGTCGGTGCCGGGGCTGCCGGCTCCGTCGGCGTAGAAGAGGTGGTAGGCGCCGGTGTCGTCCTGGTTCACGCTGCGCTTCACGAGCCGCATGCCGAGGGTGTCCGTGTAGAAGCGCTTGTTGGCGGCGATCTCGGCCGAGACGGCCGTCAGGTGGTGGAAGCCGGTGAACTGGAGTGTCAACTCGTGCCTCCTCTCGCCCTGCGAGGGCCGGCCGCCGCCGGGCGACCGGGAGCCGGGCGCGGGCATACATACCCGGCCGCGCGTGCCTCCGTCACTCGAGACCCAGGAAGCGCCGCTTGGCGCCGTCGTCGCTGGGCCCGTCCGGCCCTAGGAGTACCACGTCGGGGACCCGGTCCGGGTCGCGGGCGTAGAGGGGGAAGAGCGAGGCGCGCACGGCGTCGGCGGCGGGGCCGGGCGCCCGGAAGACGTCAGCCAACCACGATGTCTGGCGGTGCAGGGCGGCGAAGTCGGCGCGGGCGGCGCCGGCGTACGCCTCGCCGGCTTCGTCCACCGCCTGCGGCGCGAACGAACCAGCGCGGAGCAGCGCCGCGGTAAGGCGCGCCGCGCCGCGCAGGGCCAGCGCGACGCCGCATCCGAAGCTGGGGTCGGCGGCGCCTGCCGCGTCGCCGACCAGCGCGACGCCCCGCAGGTAAGGCGGGTCTACCCAGGTGTCGGCGCCGGGGAACTGGCTCAGCGGCCCCGCCACCTCGGCGCCGGCGAGCCAATCGGGCGGGACGCCGGCCGCGGCGCTGAGGCGCGAGAACTCCGGGAAGGCGGTCGGTCCGCCGAGGCGGTGCCGCCCGGCGGCGAGGTGGTAACCGAGATAGGCGCGGGTCCGGCTCGCGTCGAGGGGTACCAGCGTGGCGAGCAGGCCGGTGGCCGGGGCGAGGAAGACGTGGGCGGTGTCGAGCGCCTCCGTCGTGAAGCCCACGCCGGCGCCCACCAGGAGGACGCCCGCGAACATCAGCTTGGCGGGGTCGGCGAAGAGCTCGAACCCGCCCCACGCGCGCGTGCGCGAGCCGCGCCCGTCCGCGCCTATCACGAGCCGCGCCGGGTGGTCGACGGGGGTGGTGCCCACGCGCGCCTCCACCAACGCGAGTCGCTCGGGACCCGGCAGCCGGCGCACCTGGGTGACGGCGGTGCCCCGCACCACCTCGGCGCCGGCACGCTCGGCGGCGCCGAGCAGGGCCGTCTGGAGTTCGGGGTGAAGGAAGGCGCGCACGCCGAGCCCGCCGCTCTCCGCGGCCATGTCTCGCGGCGGCCGCTCCGCCAGCCCGACGACGCGCGTGCGCCAGTAGCGCACCGGCCTGCT
The DNA here is from genome assembly GCA_019454765.1 of Trueperaceae bacterium. Lineage (NCBI taxonomy): Bacteria > Thermotogati > Deinococcota > Deinococci > Trueperales > Trueperaceae > Trueperaceae bacterium. The sequence continues at coordinate 2,773 of JACFNR010000020.1, forward strand.
CACGGCGCCCAGCGCCCCCATGAGGCCGAGCCTAACGGCCTCCCTCACCCCCCACGGGTAGACGACGTCGCCGCGCACGCGATCGACGAACTGGTGCTCCCGCTCGAGGACCAGCACGTCGGCGCCGGCGGCCGCGAGGCGGTGGGCGCAGGCCGCGCCCGCCACTCCGCCGCCCACGATCACGACGTCGCGGACCCGTTCGCTCACGCGCCGCCTACGTCCTGCCGTCGGGCGCTCATGGCGTCAGTCGGCGGCAACCGCGGCCACCCGCGGGAGGCGCACGACGACGGCGAGGAGCCCCGCCGTCACCACCGCCCCCGCCAGGCCCATCGCAAGGTAGCCGGCGCGGGCCATTATCAGCCCGCCGACGATGGTGGCGCCCGCCGCCGCCCCACCTACGAGCAGGTCGTTGAACCCCTGCATGCGGCCCTTCTCGGCGGGCGAGAGGGCGTCGGTCAGGAGCGCGGAACCGGCCACGTAGCAGAGGTTCCAGCCCAGCCCGAGCAAGAACAGCGCGAAGGCGACCGGCAGGAGCCGGGGCGACAGCGGCGCCAACAGGCACGAGGCGAGCAGCGTGACGGCGCCGATGCCCAGCACCCGGCGCCTGCCCCACCTGTCGGTCAGCCATCCCGCCACCGACGAGAAGGCGTACATGCCGAACGTGTGACTGGAGAAGACGAGCGAGATGTTGGTGAGCGAGTGCTCGATCTGGTGCATGTGAAGTGACGTCATCTGCATCAGGCCGACCATGACCATGTGTGCCAGCACGACGCTGGTGACGGCGGTCCGCACGGCCGCGTCGCCGAGCAGCTCGCGCAGGCCGCGCGTGGGGCCGAGGCGGTGCGTGCCCGCCTCGTCGAGGGCGATGGCCTCCCCGATCAGGCGCGGTTCCGGTCTCAGGGCAAGGAAGAGGAGGCCGGCCGTGAGGAGGTAGCCGGCGCCGGTGGCCAGGTAGGGGCCGGCGATCTCGCTCCACCCCCACGCCGTGACGAGGCGCCCGGTCGGTCCCACGAGCGCGGGGCCGAGCACGCTGCCGACCGTGCCGCCGAGCACCACCGTGGAGAGCGCGCGGGCGCGCCGCCGGCGCGGGTTCACCTCGGCCGCCACGAAGCGCCCGAGCTGCACGGCCGAGTTGCCCGAGCCGGTGATGAAGAGAGCCACGAGGACGAGCAGGAAGTTGCCGTTGGCCACGCCGAGCAGCGAGAGCGTGGCGCCGAAGGCGCCGGTGAGGAGGGCGGCGGTGAGGGCGCCGCGGCGTCCCAGCCGGTCGGACAGCCGGCTCCAGAAGTAAGCGCCCACCGCGACGCCGACCTGCACGACGGCCGCGGGCAGCCCGGCGAGCGAGTCGCGCCCGGAGAGCTCGGCGCCCACGATGGCCGCGACGGTGGCCGCGGCGATGGAGCCGGCCGAGCCGAGGCTCTGGCTCACGAACAAGGCGCTGGTGATCCTGCGTGCGTGGCGGGCGCGCACCGCGGGGTCGGCGAGCGGCCGCGCGCGTGGTGGGTGCGGCGTCGCTGCTGGCGTCGCGGCAGGCGCGACGGTCGCGCCGACCTCCAGGCTCGGGGGTTCGGGGGACGGCATCACGCCAGACTACTCCGCCGACGCGCCGCGCGCGGCCTTCGGCGCGGCAGTGCGGCCGCCGGGCCGAAGGGAGCGACCCGGCGCGCCAGGCGCCTCAGCGAGGGGCCGCGCTCAGACCCGGCCGATGCGCACGCGCCAGACCTCGGGTCCCTCCTCTAGCGGTTCCCAGCTGAACTCGCCCGGGTACTCGGCGGCGAACTGGTAGTAGAGCGGCTTGGGGTCGTGGTCGTTGACGAGCACGAAGGCGTTGCCCGACGCCAGTCCGAGGTACGTCTCGAGGATGAGGCGGTGGCGTTCGGCGGGTATCAGGTGGCGCACCTCCAGCAGCACGTCCTCGGCCGTCGGGGCTGCCGACTTGCGCGGCCTCACCGTGCGCGTGAGGTAGTGGAGGGTGCCGTTCAGTCGTTCGCCCTCGCGGGGCCAGGCGTGGCGCAGGAGCGTCCACCCTTGGGCCGCCAGCTCGCAGGCGTCGTCCTGCTTACCGGCGTCGCCCAGCGCCCTGAGCGCCGAATCGAAGAGCTTGTTGAGACGGGCCACGGCCTCGTCGGGGGTGAGTTGGGCCGCCTCTGACGCGGACCGGTCGGCTGACGTCTGACTCATCCGGGCACGCTAACCAAGCCCGTCGTGGCGCCACCATGACCTGGGCCAAGGCCGAGCGCGCGGGGCCGGGGCCGCTGCCACGCCGCGCCGTGTGCGGGCCGCTGCCTCACCCGCCGGCGGCGGCGGTGACCGCGGCGCTCACCTGCGGGACCGACTCGAAGCGGACGGCGACGATGCCGAGCGCGGCCGCCGCCGCCACGTTCTCGGGCATGTCGTCGACGAAGAAGGCGGCCGTCGGCTCGGCTCCTTCGGCTTCGAGGATGGCGCGCCAGAAGGCCGGGTCGGGCTTGGAGACGCCCATCAGGTTGGACGCGTAGACGCGGTCGAACACGTCGTAGTCGCCGCGGCGCACGTGCGCCTCGTAGTGCGGGTCGATGGTGTTGGTGCCCGCCACCACGCGCGCGCCCGAGCGCCTGAGGCGGTCGACGAGGGCGTACATGGCCGGGCGCCGGCTCGGGTGGAAGTAGTCGGCCCACGGCTCGCCGCGTGGGCGCCTGCCGGTCGCCGCCTCGAAACGGTCCCAGAACTCGGCCACGGGGATCGCGCCCTCGTGGAGGGCGCGGGAGCCCGCCTCGGCAAGCGCCGCCTCGAGCGAGGCCGGGTCCATGCCGAACTCCGCCGCCATGGCGGGCGCAACGTCGAAGCCGTCTACCATCACGCCACCAACGTCGAAGATGAACAGGGGCGTGGCGCGCGCCGCGGTCACTCCTTGCCCGCCGAGAACACGTTGGCGCCCCTCAAGAACACGCTCGAGAGGCTGAAGAAGATGACGAGCATGGGCAGGCTGGCGAGCGCCGCCACGGCCACCATGGCGCCCTCGTTCGTGCTCTTCTCCTCCATGAACGTCACCACGTAAAGCGGCATGGTCTTGAGCTCCTGCGACTGCACCACGAGCAGCGGCCAGATCAGGTTGCGCCACTGCTCCTCGAACGTCAGCACGGCCAGCACGGCCATGATGGGCACCATGTTGGGGACGACGATCCGGAAGAAGATGCCGACCTCGGAGGCGCCGTCGATGCGGGAGGCGTCGATGAGCTCGTCCGGGAACGTGAGCAGCGACTGCCGCATGAGGAACACGCCGAAGGCGCTGAGCAGGAAGGGGACGATGAGGCCGGGGTAGCTGTCCTGCATCCCCAGGCCCGTGACGACCACGTAGAGGGGGATCATGACCGTCTCGAACGGGATCATGAGGGTCGAGAGGATGAGCATGAAGACGAGGTTGCTGCCGCGGAAGCGGAGCTTGGTCAGGCCGTAACCGGCGAGGGCCGAGAAGAACACGGTGGTCGCCGCCACGCAGCCCGCCACGATGACGGAGTTGAGCAGGGCGCGCGGGAAGATGAACTTGCCGTCGTTGCCGCGGATGGCCTGCCAGAAGTTGTCGAGGTAGAGGCCATCCGGCCACCAGGGGAACGGCATGCGCATGATGTCGCGCGCCGGCATGAACGAGGCCACGAACATGAAGGCGAGCGGCGTCAGCACGAGCAGCACCGCCACGACGAGCACCACCCAGCCGAGGAGGTGGAAGAAGGCCTCGAGCGCGGTGCGCCGGTGGCCGGCCGCGGCGGGGAGGGCGTTCCGCCCCGCTGTCCTGGCGGCCATTCAGGCGTCCCTCGTCCCGCCGAGGCGGAACTGGACCATGGCGAGGACGAACATCACGAGGAGCAGGACGATGCTCATGGCGCTCGCCAGGCCGATCTGGAAGTCGCGGATGCCCGTGTTGTAGATGCCGAGCGTGACCACGTTGATGGGCTCCAAAGGCGCGCCGGCCCTGGTGAAGAGGTACTGGGTGGCGAAGGTGCGCATGCAGAAGATCATCGCCATGATCGACACGAGCAGCGTGGTCGGCTTCAGTAGTGGCAGGGTGATGTAGCGGAAGAGCTGGATGCCGGTGGCGCCGTCGACGGTGGCGGCCTCCTTCACGCTCCGCGGTATGGCGCCCAGCCCGGCGATGAAGATGATGGTGAAGAAGCCGAGCTTGCCCCAGAGGTACACGAGCGAGGTTGAGAGGCGCACCATGTCCGGGTTGGCAAGCCAGTGGTGGTCGACGCCCGGCGTGCCGAGGACGAAGTTGACCCACTGGTTGGCGATGCCGCGCGGGTCGAGCAGGAGCAGCCACACGGCGGCGGCGACCACGCCGGGTATGACGGCGGGGGCGTAGAACGCCATCTGGAAGAAGCGCTGCAGCCGCAGCCGCGAGAAGATCAGCCACGCGAGGAGGAGGCTGAGGACCACGAGCGGCACGGCGGTGCTCAGGGTGAAGAGCCCGGTGGCCTTCCAAGAGTTCCAGAACGTGGCCGAGCCGGCCAGGTCGAGGTAGTTGCGCAGGCCGACGAAGCGCGGCGGCCTGAGCGACAGGACGTTCTTGCTGTGGAGCCCAAGCCAGAAGGCGTTCAGGATCGGGTAGAAGCTGAACAGCGCGAAGTAGATGAGGGCTGGGAGTACGAACGCCCAGCCCCACAACGCTCTTCTGGCGGCGACCGTCAGCGCGGGCCGCTTACGGGTCACCGCGCCTACTCAGTACTCGCCGCGCATGGCGCGCTCGACGCCCTCGCGCATGGTCTTGAGCACGTCGGCGGGCTCCTTGCCCTGGAGCATCACGGCCTCGACGGCGTCCTTGAGGACCTGCTGTACGCGGGGCGCGTCCTCGGCGTAGTAGATGACGTGGGCGTTGGCGAGGTCGTCCATGAACACGGCCGAGTAGGGCGCGTCCTTGAAGAGGGGCGAGCCGATCAGCTCGTGGGTGGGCTGGAGGACGGCGACCTCCTCGAAGAAGTCGGCGGCGTGCTGCGCGAAGTAGCCGAGGAGCGTCCAGGCCGCCCGTTGCTTCTCCTTGGAGGACTGGGCGTTGACCATCCAGTAGTGGCCGTAGTAGGGCTCGGCGACGCGCTCCACGGCGTCCGCCCACTGCGGGAAGGGGATGACCATCCAGCCGTCGCCGGGGAGGAAGGTGGGGTTGTCGTGGACGATGCGTTCGGCCTGGTACTGGCCCGACTCCATCATGCCGATGTCGTCGTTGTTGAAGTTGAAGATCTTGCGGGCGGCGGTGTAGGTGGGCGAGCCGAGGTTCTTGCCCGTCGGGCCCCACTCCTTGAAGTACTCGAGCACGCGCAGCCACGCCTCGTCGTTGACGATGGCGCTCTTGCCGTCGTCGCTCACGAGCTTGCCGCCGAGCTGTTCGGCCATGGGCACCATGAAGTTCAGGTAGTAGGGGTAGCGGAAGTCGAAGCCGCGGCGCGTGATGATGTCGCCGTCGCGGACGGTGAGCTTCTCGGCCACCGCCATCATCTCCTCCCACGTCTTCGGGTAGTCCGTGAGGGGATCGAGGCCGGCGCTCCTGAAGACGTTCATGTTCAGGTAGATGGCCCAGTTCGTGACCTCGAGCGGCAGACCGTACAGCTGGCCTTCGTACGAGACCGGGTCGAGCGTGCCGGGGAGGTAGGCGTCGTAGATGGCCTGCGCGTCGACGTAGCCGGCGGCGGCGGGGTCGATGGGCGCCACGCGCGCGTTCACGATGTACGGGTACTCGTTGAAGATCTCCATGTTGAAGACGTCGGGACCGCGGTTGGCGGCGAAGGCGGCCAGGTTGAGCTGGGCGATCTGATCGGACGGGTTCGTGACGCGCGTGACCTTGATGTCGGGATGGTCGACCTGGAACTGGGCGATCAGCCGCTCCTCGAGGGCCGTGCGGTTGGGGTCCTCGTGGGTCCAGTAGACGATCTCGGTCTGGGCGAGCGCGGCGCCGCCGACGAGCAGCAGCGTGAGGAGGGCGAGGGAGAGCTTCCTTGCCGTGCGGGTGAACATCGTTGCCTCCAACCGGCCGCGGCGCCGGCGTCACGCTGGGCGCGACGCCGGGGACGGCGCCGCCGCCCCGGGAAACGCCTTGGACCGGCGCGACGCCGGACGCCTGGCTCGTTCCGGGAGAGCATAGTTGGTGCCTGCGGGCCGGGTCAACGTGACGAACGCCCCGCGCCGCCCCTACCGCATGGGCGTCAGGGCCGCGCCGAGAGGCGCCAGGGGCCGGGTGTCACCGCGTGGCGCAGGCGCTCGGGTCGCCGGTGCGGTAGCCGGTGCCGAACCACTGGGTGCGCTGGGCCGAGCTGCCGTGCGTGAACGTCTCCTGGTTGGGGATGCGGCCGGCGCGCTTGGCGAGGGTGTCGTCGCCGACGGACGCGGCGGCGGTGAGCCCCTCCTGCAGGTCGCCCGGCTCCATGATGCCGCGGCGCTCGGCGGAGGCGGCCCACACCCCGGCGTAGCAGTCGGCCTGCAGCTCGGTGGCGACGGACCCGCCCCGGGCCTGCGCGCCGCCGAGCGCGCCGAGGAGGTTCTGGACGTGGTGCCCGAGCTCGTGGGCGATGACGTACGCCTCGGCGAAGTCGCCCGGCGCTCCCAGCCGCCTACTCAACTCGTCGAAGAAGGACAGGTCGAGGTAGACGGTGAGGTCGCCCGGGCAGTAGAACGGACCGGTGCTGGCGGGCGCCACGCCGCAGGCCGACTGCACGGCGTCGCGGTAGAGCACGAGCTTGGCGTCGCGGTAGCCGAGGTCGCTGGCCGTGAACGCCTCCTGCCAGTAGGCCTGCACGTCGTCGAGGACGAACGACACGAACCGCACCTGCGGCTCCTCGGCCTGGAGCTGCGACTGGTCCATTGGCGCCTGCGTGCCGGTGGCGGCGGTGGGGCCTACCCCCAGCAGCGAGAAGAGGTCGGTGCCGGTGAGGAGGCTCAGCGCCAGGACCACGAGCACGCCCCCGATGCCGAGGGGTATGGCGGTCCGGCCGGGCCCGGCCCGACCGCGCCTGTCTTCGAGGTTCTTGCTGCGTCCGGCGTCTTCCCACTTCACGGTCATCAGCTCCCGCGGGCGGCGCGCCGCCCGCGGGCATGCTACTACGCGGCGTCCGGCCGCCGCGGCGCGGTACACTCCCGCTGCATGAGCAGCACCCCCTCCCCCACTCACGACGCGCGCTTCGTGCCGCTGAACGGCACGCTGAACACCCGCGACCTCGGCGGCCTGCCAGTGGCGGGCCACGGCCTCACCCGCTCGGGCGTCTTCTACCGTTCCGACATCCCCATGGCGCTGAACGGAGCCGACCTGGAGCGGCTGCGGTCGCTCGGTCTCACCACGGTGATCGACCTGCGCCAGCCGCAGGAGCTGGAGCGCGACCCCAACAGCCTCGCGGGCACGAACGGCATCGATTACCAGAACGTCGAGATCTGGGGCCACATCGACGCGGCGGACGACCGCCCGACGGACCCCTACGACATCACGGCCTTCTACCTGCGCGCGCTCGATCACGCCGGTCCCGCCTTCGTGCGGGTCCTGTCGTTGCTGGCGGCCGCGCCGGGCGCCGCGCTGTTCCACTGCACCGCCGGCAAGGACCGGACGGGGCTGGTGGCGGCGCTGCTGCTCGAGAGCGTCGGCGTCGACCGGGCGACGATCGTCGACGACTTCGCGCTCACCCACGACCGCATCGGTCCGCTGCGGGAGCGGCTCCTCAACGACGCCGAGCAGAACGGCGTGAAGCGCGAGGACTTCGTGCGGCTGCTGGGCGCCACGCCGGAGCTGATCGGCCCGGCGCTCGACCACCTCGACGAGCGGTTCGGCGGCGCGGTGGCGTACCTGAAGGCGAACGGCTTGGCGGCCGAGGCGCTGGGGACGTTGCGGCGGAAGCTGCTGGGCTAGGCGCGCCGCGCGCCGCAGACAACTGGAACGCATGTTCCAGAATGTGCTAGCCTGGGGCCGATGGCGAGGCCCAAGGAGTTCGACCACCAGACGGCCGTGTTGAAGGCGGCGGCGCTGTTCGGGCGGCAGGGGTTCGAGGCCACGTCGGTCCGCGACCTCCTCGACGAGCTCGGGCTGAGCGCCAGCTCTTTCTACGCCGCCTTCGGCGGCAAGGAGCAGCTGTTCATGGCGGCACTCGCCGCCAACGCCGAGGCCGAACGCGACCAGCTGCGCCTCGCCCTCGTCGGGCGCGGATCGTTCCGCGACAAGTACGCGGCCCTCCTCGCCACCCTCGTCGACGAGCTGGCGACCACCGGCGCGAGCAGCTCACTGACGCTGCGCGCCGCCGTCGAGCTGGCCGGCGCCAAACCCGACGTCCTCCGCTACCTCTCCCACTACCTCACGGGGCTCATCGGCATGGTCGAGGGGCTGATCTGGGCCGCCGCCGACCGCGGCGACCTCGCCCCGCGCTTCGGCCCGGAGCAGCTCGCCCGCTACCTCCTCTTCGGCACCTTCAACCTCGGCTTCGTCGCCAAGGTCGACAACCGCCGCGAGGTGCTGGAGGGCCACGCGGCCATACTGCTCGGCGCCCTCGACGACTCACCCGACCCCACCCCAGCCGCCTAGGAGGCCCGTGCAGCCATGACCCGATCCCCACTTGCCCCCACCCTCATCTGGAACGGCCGTTCCAGCGGGGGGGCGGGATGACCCCCACCGGACGGCGCCGCGATTGGGCCACGGTCGTCGCCTTCGCGCTCGTGTCCGTCGGCCTCGGCCTGGGCGCGTTGCGCCTTCAGCTCGACGCCTCCGTGACCGCCATGCTGCCAGACAAGAGCGAGGTCTCGGCGTTGCAGACGGAGATCTCGGACGTCTTCGGCGCCAAGGTCGTCATGGTCGCGCTCGTCGAGGGCGACATCTACACGCCCGAGGCCGTGGCCACCCTCCGGCGGCTGACGACCGACCTCGCCAAGGTGGAAGGCGTCAGCAGCGTGACGAGCGCCGCCAACGCCCAACGCATGGTCGACGACGACGGCTTCCTCCTCGTCGAGGATCTCCTGCCGGCCACCCCGGACGCCAAAGACCTAGCCACGGCGCGCGCCTACCTGGAGACGTCGCCCCTCTACCGCGGCGGCCTGCTGGTGGCCGAGGACGGGCGGGCCGCGAACGTCGTGCTCGAGGTGTCGGGCGACGTCGACTCCGCCGCCCTCAGCCAGGACATCCGCGCCGTGCTCGAGCGCGACTGGCAGGGCGCCGGCATGGGCGCCGTCCACCTGGTCGGCGGCCCGCTCATCAACGGCGAGATGCAGATGACCCTCGCCCGCGAGATGCCCCTGCTGGGCGGCGTGGCCGCGGCCCTGATCCTCGTCATGCTCTTCCTCAACTTCCGCACCGTGCGCGGCGCGATCCTGCCCCTCATGACGGTGCTGGTCGGGCTCCTCTGGGCGCTCGGCGTCATGGGCTGGCTCGGCGCCAAGCTGAACATGCTCAGCGTCATCGCCCCCGTCGCCATCCTCGCCGTCGGCAGCTCCTTCTCTCTCCACCTGCTCGGCCGCTTCTTCCAGGAGCTGGCGCACGGCAAGGCCAAGCCGGAGGCCATCCGCACGGCGCGCAGGGAGACGGGCCTCGGGGTGCTGATCTCAGGCCTCGCCATCTCCGCCGCCCTCACCACCTTCACGCTCTCGGGCATGCCCACCGTCCGCACCCTGGGCCTACTCACCGCCGGTGGGGTGCTCGCCACCCTCGTGGCCGCCCTACTGCTCCTCCCCGCCGTCCTAGGCCTCATGAAGCCGCCGCGGCGCGTCGTCGACCCCGAGCAGCCGGGCGCCATCGCCGGTTTCCTCGAGGCCGTCGCCCGCTTCACCGACCGGCGCCGCCACGCCATCCTCGCGACCTCGGCCCTCCTGCTCGTCCTCGCCGTCGTCGGCGCCACCCGCATCGTGCCCAACACCGCCGTCATCGACTACTTCAACGTCGACTCACCCCTGCGCAAGGACTACGCGGTGGTGGAGGAGGCGTTCGGCGGCTCCAGCGAAGTGCAGGTGATGGTGGAGGGCGACATGACCGACCCGGCCACGCTGCAGGCCATGCTGGCGTTCCAGGAGGGCGTGGCCGCCATCGACGGCGTTGGGCCCACCACCTCCATCGTCACCGTGCTGCGCGCCATCCACTCCACCCTGACGGGAGAGGACGGGCTCCCGACCACGCGCGAGGAGATCGCCCAGGAGCTCCTCCTCTACCAGCTCTCCGGCGACCCGAAGCAGGTGAGCAAGTACCTCACCCTCGACTCGCGCGCGGCCCTCGTCGACGTGGCCACCAAGTCCGAATCGACCTCGGTCATGCGCGGCATGATGGACGAGATCGAGGCCGTCGGCGCCGACACGCTGGGCCGGCACGCGACCCTCGGCTACGCGGGCGCCACGATGGTCCAGCTCGCCATCGAGGACGCCCTGCTTCACGACTTCGTGATAAGCCTGTCGCTCGCCATCCTGCTCGTCCTGATCATCGACTCGTTCGTGCGCTCCGTGCGGGCCGCCATCGTCACCATCCTCGCGCTGCTCCTGACCATCGCCCTGCAGTACGGCCTGCTCGGCCTGCTCGGCATCCCGCTCGACCTCGCCACCATGCTCCTCGGCGCGCTCGCCATCGGCGTCGGCGACTACGCCATCCACCTCACCGTGAGGTACATGGAGGAGCGGCGCGCCGGCCGCGCGCCCGAGCGGGCGATGAGCCAGGCGCTGCACTCCTCCGGCCGCTCCATCCTCTTCACCGCGCTCACGCTCGGCGCCGGCTTCCTCGCCATGGTGTTCAGCCAGTTCGTGCCCGTGCGCACCCTCGGCTCACTCATGGCCTTCACCGTCCTGTCGGTCGGCACCGCGTCCCTCACGCTCCTGCCGGCAGCCTGCCTCGTGTTCCTGCGCAACCCCCGCGGTTCGGCGCCCGCCAAGGCCGCCACCAACCGCGCCTGACCCAGGAGGTCTCACCGATGATCAAGACCGCCCGCCACACCGGAGCGCTTCTCGCCGCCCTCGCCACCCTGGCCCTGCTGGCCACGGCCACGGCCCAGCGCTACGCCACCGCCCAAGAGGTCGTCGACGCCATGAAGGCGCAGCCGGCGCCGACCACCACCATCGCCACGCTGAGCATGACCATCACCTCCGCCGCCGGGCACTCCCTCTCGCGCACCATGCAGATCTGGACGGCCGACGACGGCAAGGCGCAACTCATCAAGTTCCTGGAGCCCGCCGACGTGCGCGGCTCCGGCTTCCTCAACGTAGAGAAGGCGTCCGGCGAGACCGAGACCCTCATCTACCTGCCGGCGCTTGGCCGCGTGCGGCGCGTGGCCGGCGGCCAGAAGCAGGACTCGTTCTTCGGCTCCGACTTCTCCTACGAGGAGATCTCGAGCCTGAGCGGCGACTTCGGCGACGACTTCGAGACCGCCCTCCTGGAGGTCCTCCCCGGCCCCGTCTACGTCCTGGAGGGCAAGGCCCTACCCGGCGCCGAGAGCAGCTACGACCGCATCGTCTACCAGGTGCCCGAGAGCACGCTCGTGCCGCGGCGCGTGGAGTTCTACACGGCGGGCGCGCTCGTGAAGGTGCTCACCATCGAGGCCACCGAGGAGGTCGGCGGCTACACGCTACCGAGCGTCATCCGCATGGAGACGGTGGCGGCGGGCTCCGCCACCACCATCACCCAGTCGGGGTACCAGGTCGACGAGGAGATCCCCGCCGACGTCTTCACCGAGCGGTTCCTGCAGCGTTGACGCGCGCGGCCGCGCCACTCACTCCCCACCAGCGAGGTGCACTCATGAGAAGCCTCCCAACCCGTCGCATCGTCGCCGCCCTCGCCGCCGGCGTGCTCCTGACGGCCATGCCCGCGGCCGCGCAGGTCAGCTACCGCCTCGGCGGCGCCGTCGCGGCGGAGTTCGGCGTCGCCGTCGACGGCGCCATCCCGGTGGCGGCCGCCGACCTGACCGTGAGGCTCGACGGCGAGGTCGGCGCCGGCTTCTTCCCCGACGCGGTCTTCGTCGCCGAGGCGAAGGCGCGCTACGACGCCGCCGCTCCGGAGCCGTTCGGCGCGCGGCTCGGCCGCGCCTACGCCACCGTCTACCTCGGCCCCGTCGACCTGACGGTCGGCAACCAGGTGGTGGCGTGGGGCTCCGTCGACGCCGTCAACCCGGTCGACGTGCTCAACCCGCGCGACATGACGGACCCCGTGGCCGACCCCGCCGACCAGCGCCTGCCCACCCCCCTCGTCCGCGCCACCGTCCACGGCCAGGAGGGCGTGACGGTCGACCTCGTCCTCGTGCCCGTCTTCGTCCCCTCGACCCTGCCGGGAGCCCGCTGGCAGGGGGCGGCCGTCATGCCCGACCTCCCGCCCGGCGTGACCGTGGTAGGCGTCCTCGACCCGGTGACCGCCGTACCGGCGTTCGAGGTGGCCAACATGCAGTTCGGCGGGCGGGTCACCCTCGACCTCGAGGTGGGCGGCGGAGCCGACGCCAGCGTGATGGCGTACCGCGGCTTCAGGCACCTGCCGACGGTGACCGCCGAGCTGGAGCCGACCGGCGTCCCCGGCCAGTTCCTGTTGCGCCCGCGCCTCGGTTACGACCGCGTCACCGTCCTCGGCACCGACTTCTCGGTCGTCCTCGGCAGCTACGTGCTGCGGGGCGAGGCGGCATACACCTTCTCGGCCGACCCGGGCGGCACCGACCCGGCGGTCGGCAACGACGCCTTCGCGGCGGTGCTCGGGGCCGAGACGAACTTGGCCGGCGGACCGTTCGTCACGCTTCAGGTCGCGTACCAGCGCACCGCCCCCGACGCGGGGAAGGCGCCGGACGAGTCGCTGACGACGGTGCTGGCGGCCAAGTTCGAGCAGGGGCAGCGCCTCGGGCTCGACGTAGCTTGGCTGCACGACTGGCTGGACGGCGGCGGGGCCGTACGGCCGCGCCTCACCTACGCCTTCGCCGACGGCCTCACGGGCACGGCCGGGGCGACCGTCCTCTACGGACCCGCAGGGAGCATGTATGGGGCATGGAAGGACAACAGCGAGCTACGGCTCGGCCTCGAGTTCGCGTTCTGAGCCGGCGCAGCGCCACGGGAGGGGAGGCCCGAGGGCGGCGCTCCTGACGGCGCTCCTGACGGCGTTGCCGCTGGGCGCCCTGCCGAGCGCCTTGGCGCAGACGCCGGCCGCGCTGGGCGACCGCGGCGAGTACGCCGCCGCCTGGGAGCGCGCCCACACGGTGCCGACGGCCGCCATGCAGACCAGCGCGGCGCGCGCCGCCACCGACGAGGTCGTCTACCACCTCGTGCCGAGCGGCGCGCCCCTGGCGGAGCAGCTGCCGTGGCTCCAGCGCGCCGTGACCGCCGCGGAGCAGGCGACGAAGCTCGACCCTAGCTCCGCGGCGGCCGTCGTGCAGCTAGCGCGGGCGAAGGGCGAGATCGCGCGGCGCTCCGGCGTGCTGCAGAACCTGGGGGTGGCGTCCGAGCTCAAGGCGCTCTTCGACAGGGCGCTCGAGCTCGACCCGGACGACGCCGACGCGCTCGTGGGCCTGGCGATGTGGCACCTCGAGCTGGTGCAGAACGGCGTCGGTTGGTTGTACGGCGGGCGCAAGGACGCCGTGAGGCCGCTGCTGGAGCGGGGCGTGGCCGCCGCGCCCCGCCAGCTGAACCTGCGCGTCGAGTACGCCACCGCGTTGATCGCGCTCGGCGACGAGGCGAGCGCCAGGGAGCAGCTCGAGCTGGCGCTCGAGCTTCCGGCCGCGCGCGCCTCCGACGAGCTGGAGCGGGCCAGGGCCGCCGCCATGCTGGCGACGCTGGACGACCGCTGACGCTGACCGGCCGGCACGCCCGGCCCCCGGCCGCCGGCCCGTATCGCGGCCAGCCGCACCCTGGCCGTCCCTCGCCACCCATGCGCACCGGGGGTGTAGACTCCGCCTACCCGTGACCCTTTACGGGCAGACAACCAGACTCGCTAGACGGAGGCAGCATGAGGTTCAAGCGGATGGCAACCTTTGCGGTCGCGCTCGGCATCGCCGTCGTTACCGCGTTCGGAGCCGCCCAGTCGGCGCGGCAGTCCACGTTGGTGATCGGCGGCGACTGGGGCGACCTGCTCACCATCGACCCCGGCGTCAGCTACGAGTTCTCGGGCACCATCGTCATCGACAACATCTACGAGCGCCTCGTCAAGTTCGACGGCGCCGACCTCTCCCAGGTCGTGCCCGGCCTGGCCGAGTCGTGGGAGATCGCGCCGCGCGACGGTGGCGGCACCAGCATCACCTTCCACCTGCGCGAGGCGAACTTCTCGACCGGCCGGCCCGTCAAGGCCTCCGACGTCGTGTTCAGCTTCGACCGCGCCATATTGCGCGACGGGCCGTCGGCGTTCCTGTTCACCGACGTGGCGGGCATGGAGGTCGGCTCCACCGTGGCGGTCGACGACCGCACGGTGCGCCTCGATCTGCCCGCGGGCGTCAACCCCAGCATCGTCTTGAACCTGCTCACGTTCAACATCGGCGGGGTCATGGACCAGGCGGCGGTGGAACCGAACTTCGAGGACGGCGACTACGGGCAGAACTGGCTCAACGACCACTCGGCCGGCTCGGGCCCCTACATGCTCGAGCGTTGGGACCGCAGCGCGCAGGTCGTGCTCGTCGCCAACCCCGAGTACCGTGCGCCGGGCCCCATCACGCGCGTGATCATGCGCTACATGCAGGAGTCGAACGCCCAGCGCACGGCCCTCGAGTCGGGCGAGATCGACATCGCCTGGGACTTCACCCCCGAGGCGTTCAAGGCCGCCGCGAGCAACCCGGACCTGAAGACCTACAACACCGACACCTTCCAGATGACCTACCTCGGCATGAACTCGGGCGAGGGCGCCAAGTTCGCCGACAACCGCGTGCGTGACGCCGTCCGGTACGCCGTCGACCAGCAGGCCATCATCGACGCCCTCCTCCTGGGCGGCGCCCGCCGCATGCAGACGATCGTCCCCGCCGGCCTGCTCGGCGCTGACACGCACATCTACTACGAGCGCGACGTCGAGAAGGCCAAGGCGCTGCTCGCGGAGGCGGGCGCCACCGGGCTCACCGTCGAGTTCCTCGTCTCGACCGGCGCCTGCGGCGGCGGCATCCCCTGCGCCGACCTGGCCGCCAAGATCCAGTCCGACCTCGCCGAGGCGGGCATCACCGCCAACATCAAGGCGACGGTCGACAGCGAGCTCTACACCATCTACCGCGCCCAGAAGGCCGAGCTCGTCCTGGCGGCCTGGAGCCCCGACTACCCCGACCCCGACGGCAACGCCACGCCGCTCTCGAGCTACGCCGCCAAGTCGATCGCCTGGCGCAACGTGTGGGACAACGCCGAGGCAGCCGCGCTCGCCGCCGAGGCCGCCACCACGATCGACGTGGCCAAGCGCACGGAGCTCTACGCGCAGCTGACCCGCCTCGTGGCCACCGAGGGCCCCTACGAGATGCTCTACCAGCCGTTCAAGCCGATCGTGACGTCGGCCAAGGTCGAGGGCTTCGAGCGCAGCGCCGGCGGCGACGTGGAGTTCGACCGGATCAGCAAGCTCCCGTAGGCCGAGGCGAGCAGGCTTGCCGACGAGTTCGAACGGGGAGGGTCCGGTCGACCGGGCCCTCCCCGGCCTCGCGGAGGGTGAGCGGTGGCCGCGTTCCTTCTGAGGCGCCTCGGCTCCCTCGTCTTCGTCGTGTGGGGCGTGGGGTTCGCGGCCTTCTTCATCTCGCAGGTCGTGCCGGCCGACCCGGCCGCCGCTGCGCTCGGCAACAACGCCCGTCCCGCCCAGATCGCCGCCTACCGCGAGAAGCACGGGCTCGACCGGCCCGCCTGGCAGCAGTACCTGCTCTACATGCGCGCGCTCGCGACCGGCGACCTCGGCAGGTCGCTGCGCACCGGCCGCCCCATCGTCAGCGACCTGAAGGACTTCTTCCCCGCCACGCTCGAACTCACGCTCGGCGCGATGCTCTTCTCGCTGCTGCTCGGCATCCCGTTCGGGATCCTCGCGGCGGTCAAGCAGGACGGACCGCTCGACCTGGGGGTCAGGACCCTCGCCCTGGTGGGCGGCGCCACCCCCGTCTACTGGCTCGCCATCCTCGCGCTGCAGCTCTTCCACGCCAAGCTCGGCTGGCTGCCGGGCCCGGGGCGCCTCGACGCCTACCTGCTGGCGCCGCCGCGCATCACCGGCATCCTCACGCTCGACGCGCTGGTGGCGGGCGACTGGGAGGTGCTCGGCGACGCGCTCAGGCACCTGCTCCTGCCGGCCCTGGTGCTCGGCGCCTTCTCGACGGCGCTGGTGGCGCGCATGGTGCGTAGCGCCATGCTCGAGGTGTTGTCGCAGGACTTCGTGCGCACGGCCAGGGCCAAGGGCCTGCCCGGCGGCAAGGTCGTCATGAAACACGCGCTACGCAACGCGGCGCTCCCCGTCCTCACCGTGCTGGGTAGCCTGCTCGGCTCGCTCCTCACGGGCGCCGTCCTCACCGAGACCATCTTCTCGTGGCCCGGCCTCGGCTCGTACGCCACCGCCAGCGCCACGGCCCTCGACTTCCCGGCCGTGATGGGCGTGACGCTCGTGGCGGGTCTGGCGTATAGCCTCATCAACCTACTCGTGGACGTCATGTACGCCGTCTTCGACCCGAGGATCGCCTACTCGTGACGGCGACGACCGGCGGGCGGCGCGGGGCGCTCGTTCGCAACAAGGCCCTGAGGCGCTTCCTCAGGAACCCTGGCACCGTCGTGGGTAGCCTCCTGGCCCTGGCCCTCGTGCTCGTCGCCCTCCTCGCGCCCTACCTCGCGGGCGACCCGCTGGCGCAGGACCTGGGCGCGCGCCTCCAAGGCCCGAGCGCCGCCCACCCGTTCGGCACCGATCAGCTGGGCCGCGACGTGATGGCGCGCGTGGTGCACGGCTCGCGCATCTCGCTCCTCATCGGCCTGACCGTGGTGAGCGTGTCGCTCGTCGTCGGTGGGCTGGTCGGACTCCTGGCGGGCCTGTTCGGCGGCGTCGTCGACGAGGTCGCCATGCGCATAACCGACATATTCTTCGCCTTCCCCGCCCTCATCCTCGCCATGGCCATCGCTGGCGCCCTCGGGCCCAGCCTCGGCAACCTCATGATCGCCGTCGCCGCCGTGTCGTGGCCGTACTACGCCCGGCTCATCCGGGCGCAGGTCTTGAGCCTGAAGACGCTCGACTTCGTCGACGCCTCCCGCGCCCTCGGCGCCGGTCGCTGGCGCCAGGCGTTCAAGCACGTACTGCCCAACGCCCTCACGCCGTTGCTCGTGCAGGCGAGCTTCGACGTCGGCGCCGCCATCCTCACGGCTGCCGGCCTCGGCTTCATCGGCTTCGGGGCGCAGCCGCCCACGCCGGAGTGGGGCGCGGTCGTGTCGGAGACGCGGTCGTTCATCGCCGAGGCGCCGTGGGCGTCGTCAGCGCCCGCCCTGGCCATCCTCGTGACCGTGCTGGCCTTCAACCTGCTCGGCGACGGCCTGCGCGACGTGCTCGACCCGCGCGGCCGCCGGCACTGAGTACCCGTCGCCGGCGGCGTCACCTCACGCGGTCGAACAGGCCGGGCTCGCCCAGCGGGGCCGGCACCTCCACCCACGCCCCCGTGCCCTCGTGGGCGGCGCCCGTCCAGCGGTGCCGCCACGCCCCGCTGCCGGCAGGCAAGTAGGCCCGCACGGAGGCGGCGCCGGGCCGGAGCACGGGCGCGACGAGCAGGTTGGGGCCCAGGAAGAACTGCTCGGTCAGGTCGGCGCAGGCCGGGTCGCCCGGGTACTGCAGCCACGGGTGGCGCGCCACCGGCATGCCGCCGGCGGCGGCCTCGGCCATGAGCTCGCCCCGCAGCGCGCGCCAGGAGGCGTGCAGCCGCGCCGCTTGGGCGAACGCCTCCCGGGTGGCCGCGTCCGAGTAGACCTGCACGTTGTGGTCGGGCCGGTTCCCCTCGTGGCTGCGCAGCACCACCGTGAACGCCATCAGCTCGCCCCAGCGCGCGAGCAGCTCGGGGGTGCGCAAGGTGGTGGGCAGTGGCGGCAGGGTCGAGGTGTAGCCGCCAACGTCGCCGTGCTGCAGCGCGAACCCCGAGAAGCCGCTCGACAGGAGCCCCGTGAGGGCGCTGGCGAGGCCGTCGAAGCGGTCCCACGTGACGGTCTGGTCGCCGAGCCAGAAGAGCCCGGCGCTACCCGGGCTCCGCGTGAAGCCGGAGCGGTGGAACGTCACGATCTCGTTCGGAGCCACGCCGCGCAGCGCGGCGACGGCGCCGCGGAGGTCGCGGCCGAACTCGGCCCACGCCTCGGGGTAACGGTTGTGCCACTCGAGGGCGTTGCCGGCGTGGAGCACGGCGTCGAACGGCAGACCCTCGCCGAAATCGGCCATCCAGCCGCACGCGCCGCTCTCGTGGATGTTGGCGGCCAGGCGCTCCAGGTACCAGGCGCGGGCGCCGGGGTTCGTCAGGTCGACGAGGCCGGCCACGAAGTCGCCCTGGTCGGTCAGGTAGGTGCTGCCGTCCGGGCGCCTCACGAAGTACCCGCGCGCCTCGGCCTCCTCGAACAGGCCCGGGCGGCCGCCGGGCCGGTCGGTCACCGGTGACAGGAACGGGTTCACGTAGGTGAGGAGCCTCACGCCCTGCGCCGCCAACCGCCGCCGCATGCCGTGCCAGTCGGGGTAGCGCTCCCTGTCGCGCTGCCAATCCCACCAGAGGCGAGTGCCGAACGGCACCTGGCGGTTGCCGACCCAGTCCTGCAGCCACACGCCCGCCACGGGCGCTTGGGCGGCGCGGAGCTCGGCCACCACGCGCTCCACCTTGGCCTCGCCGCCCTGCAGGCCGATGACGGCGCCCGCGTGCACCCAGTCGGGGAGTGGCGCCATGCGGCCCGTTGCGCGCGTGTGGCGCTCGAGCAGGGCGGCGGGCGTGGCCGCGGCGTAGGCGAGGACCCGCAGGGTGGGGGCGTAGACGCGCACGGCGGCCACCCCGGGCCGGCGCAGGTCGAAGCGCGCCGGCTCCGTGCCCGTCACCAGCAGGCCCGTCAGGTCGGTGGTGAGGAAGCCGGGCACGGGCGCGTAGGTGCTCCACCAGTCGCCGCCGGCGCCGCCGAGCGCCTCCGTCCAGCGCGTGAGCGGCTGCGCCCCGCGGCCGACGCCCTGCTCGGCGCTGAGGATGGGCACCGCCCGGCCGCGCATGTCGAGGTAGGTGAACTGCGCGCCGAAGCCGAACACGCGCGCGTGAGGCGACTGCTGCCAGAACAGGTCGGCGATGGCGGGTGCCTCGGCCTCGGCGCCGGCAGCGGCGAACAGGTCGAATTCGAGGCCGAGCCGCTCGCCGTCTACGTCGACGAGGCGCAGCTCGTAGCCGCAAGCCCCAGTAGGCGTGGCGCCGGCCGCCGCCGCGGCCAGGTCGCCCGGCTGGGCCGTGAGCAACCCCCGCAGCCGCAGCGCGGGCCGCTCCGCGACGCGCGTTGGCGCCACCTCCGCCAACCACTGGTGCCGGTACGAGGCGCCCAGGCGCTCCTCGGGCCTCAGGTGGCCGGCGCGGCCCGTCGCGCGGTAGCTCCCGGCACTTCCCGCCAGGAAGGCGCGTCCTGCGGGGGTGCGGAATGGCGGCGCGCCGAACGCGCCCGCCTCCGACCGGCCGTAGACGAGCAGGTGCGCGCCGCTATCGGCCGTGATCACGAGGGTGAAGGCGCCGAACTCGAAGTCCTGCTCCGCCAAGCGGGGCGCCACTGCCAGCCGCCCCGGTCTGACGGCGCGGCGGCTGGTGGCGAGCGGGAACGCCCGCGTCAGCCCGGCGGCGCCATGGCCGGGCACGGCGCTACTTGCCGCGCCTGCCGCGGTCGACGCCCTGCCAGGCCCCGATGGCCATGCCGAAGGCCAGCGCCGAGAGGAAGTAGAAGAGCGGACCGCCGCCCCCCAGCGCGCGCCACAGCAGGTAGGCGCCGATCAGCACGAACACGACCACCAGGGCCAGGCTGTTGCCGCTCTTCACGCCGTCACCTTCCCGGGGCGCCACGTCGACCCGTACGAGGAGAAGGTATCACGCCCGCTTCGCTCGTCGGACGCGGGGTAGCCGCCGTCGGTTACCGCTGCGCCCTACGTCCGGGCGAGAGGGCTTATAGTCGATATGAGTCTGAAAGTCGAGGTGTTGGCATGCGTACGTTCGTCCGTGGTGTCTCGACGCTCCTGTTGGCGCTGGCCGTCGGTGCGGCCCTCGCCGCCCCGCCCGCCAGCCTGCGGATCATGGCCCCGGCCTCGCCCGGTGGCGGCTGGGACGGCACCTCCCGCGCCATGCAGTCCGCGCTGCAGGAGGCGGGCATCGTCAAGTCGGTGGAGGTCTTCAACGTCCCCGGCGCCGGCGGGACCATCGGCTTGGCGCAGTTGGCCACGGCCGAGAAGGGCAAGGACGACATCCTGATGATGATGGGCCTCGTGATGGTGGGTGCCATCCTCAGCAACGACGCCCCCGTCACCCTGGCGCAGACCACGCCCATCGCGCGGCTGACCGCCGAGTACGAGGTCATCGTCGTGCCGGCCAACTCGCCCCTCAAGACGCTCGCCGACCTGGTGGCCGCCCTGAAGGCCGACCCCGGCGCCGTCTCGTGGGCCGGCGGCTCGGCGGGCGGCACCGACCATATCCTGGTCGGCCTCTTCGCCAAGGCGGTCGGCGTCGACCCGAAGGCCATCAACTACATCGCCTTCTCTGGCGGCGGCGAGGCGCTCGCGTCCATCCTCGGTGGCCAGGTGACGGCCGGCGTGTCGGGCTACTCGGAGTGGGCCGGCCAGATCGAGGCGGGCGACCTGCGCGTCCTGGCGATCTCATCGCCCGAGCGGCAGCCCGGCATCGACGCCCCCACCATGCGTGAGGGGGGCGTGGACCTCGACCTCGCCAACTGGCGCGGCGTGGTCGCTCCTCCGGGCATCAGCGACGCCGCCAGGGACGCTCTCGTGAGCGCCATCGACGCCATGGTGGCGAGCGACGCCTGGGCGGCCAAGCTCGAGCAGTTCGGGTGGACGAGCGCCTACATGGGCGGCGACGCCTTCGCCGACTACCTCGTCAACGAGGACGCGCGCGTCACCGAGATCCTCAAAGACATAGGCCTCGTCGACTGAGCGAAGTGCCGGCCGACGAGCCCGCCCCGCCGAGCCGGGTCTCCTGGGGCGACCTGCTGGTCGCCCTGGGGGTGCTCGGCCTCGGCGCCTTCTTCCTCCACGGCGCCACCGTCATCAGGGTTCTGCCGAGTTACGCCCGGGTGGGTCCGCGCTTCTTCCCGTTCGCGGTGGCGGGCGCGCTCCTCGCCTGCGGCGCCGTGCTCGCCATCTTGGCGCTCTCGGGCCGGCGGGGCCTGCCCGAGGACTCGGAGGACGCGGACGCGGAGGCGCCCACCGACTGGCGGGTGCTCGCCGTGATCGGCGCCGCGCTCGTGTTGGACCTGTTCCTGATCGAGCCCGCGGGCTTCGTGCTCTCCTCCACCCTCCTGTTCTGGGGGGTAGCGCTAGGCTTCGGCGACAGGCGCCCCCTTCGCACGATCCCCATCGGCTTCGTGCTGGCGGCCGGCGTCTACCTCGCCTTCACGCGGCTGTTGGGGCTCACGCTGCCGGCCGGGATCCTGCCCCTATGAGGGACCCGTCCGGTCGCGCGCGCCGCTTGTCGGCGCGCCGCTTGCCGGCGCGCTGCTTTCCGGCGCGCTGCTTTCCGGCGCGCCGCTTTCCGGCGCGCCGCGGCCGCGTGCCCCGCCGTCGCTCGGCGCGGTCGCGGGAGGGCGCATGGACACGCTGACCGCGCTCCTGCACGGCTTCAGCATCGCGCTCACCTGGCAGAACCTGCTGTGGGCGCTCGCCGGCGTGACGCTCGGCACGATGGTGGGCATCCTGCCAGGCATCGGCCCGGCGCTTACGGTCGCGCTGCTCCTCCCCGTCACCTACAACCTCGACCCGGTCGCCAGCTTCATCATGTTCGCGGGCATCTACTACGGCGGCATGTACGGCGGCTCCACCACCTCCATCCTCCTGAACACGCCGGGCGAGTCGGCCTCCATCATCACGGCCATCGAGGGGAACCAGATGGCGCGGCGGGGGCGTGGCGCCGCGGCCCTCGCCACGGCCGCCATCGGGTCGTTCGTGGCCGGCACCCTCGCCACGGCGGCGCTCACCTTCGTGGCGCCCGTGATGGTGCGGCTCGGCTTGGCGTTCGGGCCGGCGGACTACTTCGCCCTGATGGTCCTCGCCTTCACGACCGTCACGGCGGTGCTCGGGTCGTCGCTCGTGCGCGGCCTCACGAGCCTGCTGTTCGGCATCGGCCTCGGCATGGTCGGCATCGACCTGCAGAGCGGCCAGGCGCGCTACACGCTCGGCAGCCTGGAACTGCTCGATGGCATAAGCGTCATCACGGTGGCGGTGGGGCTCTTCGCCGTGGGCGAGACGCTCTACGTGGCGTCGCGGCTCCGCCGCACCCAGCAGGACGTGGAGGCCATCAAGGGGTCCGTCTGGATGAGTCGCGAGGAGTGGGCGCGGTCGTGGCGGCCCTGGCTGCGCGGCGCGCTCCTCGGCTTCCCCCTTGGGAGCCTGCCCGCCGGCGGGGCCGAGATCCCGACGTTCCTCAGCTACAGCCTCGAGAAGCGCCTGAGCAAGCACAAGGAGGAGTTCGGCAAGGGCGCCATCGAGGGGGTGGCGGGGCCGGAGGCGGCCAACAACGCCGCGGCGGCCGGCGTCCTCGTGCCGCTGCTCACCCTCGGCATCCCCACGTCGGCGACGGCCGCCATCATGCTGGCGGCGTTCCAGCAGTTCGGCCTGCAACCGGGCCCGCTCCTGTTCCAGAACGCGCCGGGCCTCGTGTGGGGCCTCATCGCCAGCCTCTACGTCGGCAACGCCATGCTGCTCGTGCTCAACCTGCCGCTGGTCGGCATGTGGGTCAGGCTGTTGACCATCCCGCGGCCGCTCCTCTACGCGGGCATCCTGCTGTTCGCCACGCTGGGGGTGTACAGCCTCGCCAACTCCGTCGTCGACCTGATCACCCTCTACGCCATCGGCCTCGTGGGCTTCCTGATGCGGCGCTTCGGTTTCCCGGTGGCGCCGGCGGTGATCGGCATGATCCTCGGACCGTTGGCGGAGCAGCAGTTCAGGCGCGCGCTCGCCATCAGCCAGGGCGATTACGCCGTCTTCGTGGCGCGGCCCCTATCGCTGAGCCTCCTCGTCGTTGCCGCCCTGGCGCTGGTCGTCCCCGTGATCCTCGACGCGCGCGTGAAGCGGCGGCAACGCCTGCGGGAGCTCGACGACTAGGGACGCGCGGGACCGGTTCAGGCGACGAGGCGCAGCCCCGCGATGCAGGCGACGAGCCCGGCGAGGAGGGCGGCCTTGGCCCACGAGAACGGCTCGTTGCCGCTGAGCATGGCGAACGCCACCGCCACGCCCGCGCCTACGCCCACCCACACGGCGTAGGAGGTGCCGGTGGGCAGCGACCTCATGGCGTAGGCTAGGCCCCCCATGCTCACGGCCAGGGCGGCGAGGAAGACGAGGCTTGGTACGGGCCGCGTGAGGCCGGCCGAGCGGCCGAGGGCGGTGGCCCAGACGGCCTCGAACAACCCGGAGACGATGAGGACGATCCACGCCATGAGGCACCTCCATGGCGACGTCTTGTCGTTACCGGGTACGTCGCGCTCGTCCGGGACCGGGTGGCCATGGGGCGCGCCCTCCGGGGCGGCCACCCCACCTGGTCGAGGTCGGATGCTAGCACGCCCGCCCACGGCGCCCCGGTCAGGCGGGCTTCAGCACCTGCGTGCGGCGCGTCAGGCGCGCCACGAGGTCGTCCCTGAGGGTCACTCCCGTGCCGGGGCCCTCCGGCACCGTCTGCACGCCGTTCACGGCCTCGAGCGGCTGCTCGACGATGTCCTCGGTCCAGTAGCGGCTGGCGCTCGAGGTGTCGCCGGGAAGCGTGAAGTTCTCGAGGGTGCTCACGTGCAGGTTGTGGGCGCGGCCCACGCCGCTCTCGAGCATGCCGCCGCACCAGACGGGCGCCCCGAAGGTCCTGGCCACGTCGTGGACGGCCCGGGCCGCGAGCAGGCCGCGGACGCGGCCCGTCTTGACGTTGATGACGCGGCCGGCGCCGATGGCGAGGCCCTTGCGCGCGTCCTCGGGCGAGTGGACGCTCTCGTCGAGGCAGATGGCCGTGCTCAGTTGCGCCTGCAACTCGGCGTGGTCGACGAGGTCGTCGTAGGCCAGCGGCTGCTCGATGTAGGTGAGCCGCAGGTCGTCGAGTTCGAGCAGGCGGGGGGCGTCGTTCAGGCGGTAGGCGCTGTTGGCGTCGACGGTCAGCTCGATGTCGGGGAGGGCGGCGCGCACGGCGGCCACCGGCTCCACGTCCCAACCCGGCTCGATCTTGAGCTTGACGCGCCGGTAGCCGAGCGCGGCGTTGTGGCGCGCCAGGTCGACCGTCTCCTCGATGGAATCCTGGATGCCGAGCGAGATGCCCACGGGGATGGGCCGCAGCCGCCCGCCCAGGAGCTGCCACAGCGGCACGCCGAGCGCGCGGGCCTGCAGGTCCCAGAACGCCATCTCCACGGCGGCGACGGCCATGTTGTGGCCGCGCACGTAGCGCAGGGCGTGGAGGAGTTCGGCGGGGGTCGCGAAGTCGTGACCCACCAGGGTGGGGGCGATGAAGTCGCTGATCACGTGCCAGGCGGTCTCCACCGTCTCGTAGGAGTAGCCGGGGAACTCGCCGGCGGTGCACTCTGCCATCCCGGTCAGCCCCCCGGACTGGACCGACACGAGCATGATGCGCCGGTCGCGCTCGACCCCGAACGAGGTGCGGAACGGGAACTTGAGGCGCATGGCCACTTCGCGGAGCTCGATGCGGTCGATCTTCATGGTCGTCCTATCTCCCGTCTGGGCGCGGGGTGCCCTCAACCGTCCTCCTGGAAGAGCCCGAGCTCGGCCCACAGCGCCTCGGCCCGCTCCAGGCGCTCGGGCACGCCCTTGGCGAGACGAGCGACGGCCAGCACGAGCACGTGAGCGGTAGCGTACGCCGCCACGTCGGACGGCAGGCCGGAGATGCTCTCGGTTGCGAACAGCACGCTGGTGGTGGCGAAGGGCAGCAGCGGCGAGCTCGCCTCGTTCGTGAGGAGGACGATGGGGAGTTGCGTCCGCACGCGGCGCGCCAAGGTCACCGAGTCGCGCGAGTAGCGGCTCATGCTGGTCAGGAGGAGGGCGTCGGTCGCTTGCATGTCGAGGAGCCGGTCGGCGTACCCGGCGGCGTTGCCCGGGAGGAGGCGCACGCCTGGCCTGATCATGCGGAGGTAGTGGGCGGTGTAGGCGGCCACCTGGGCGCTGGCGCGGTCGCCGCCCACCCAGAGCGTGGCGGCGCCGGCCAGGACGGTGGCGGCGCGCTCGATCACCTGGGCCTGCCGCGCCAGACCGGCAAGGTTCTGGGCCTGGGCGGCCACGAACTGCTCGATGTACTCGGCGCCCTCGGGCGCGAGGCTGACGAGGCGCCGCGTCTCGCGGAGCTGGCGGCGCAGCTCGGCCTGCAGGGTGGGCCAGCCGTCGTAGCCGAGGGCCTGGGCGAAGCGGACGACGCTGGAGGCCGACACGCCCAGCTCGCGCGCCACCTGGGTGGCGCTGGCGTAGGCGAGTTCGTGCTGGCGGCTATGCAATTGATCGGCGACCGCGCGTTGGGCGGCCGTCAGGTCGTCGGCTCTCTGCGCCAGCCGGGCTTGCCACGAATCTTGCATAGGTAGTACAATCCTTACAAGAAACGTTGCACAATGCAACCCGCCGGGGCACGGAGGTGGCGACCACGGCGCGGGCACCGACAGGAGGTCGAGCGCCGCCACGGCCACGGACCAACCACCAGACGCCTCGCCCCGTCACCGGACCCGCCGGCGACCCCCGAAGCACCCGATCCGCCCCACCAAGGAGGAGGACAAGTTGAGCCGCAACCACGCACCCCACCGACGCCACACCCTCGTCGCCATCGCCGCCATCGCGATGCTGCTCTCGACCCTGTTCGGCACGGCCGCGGCCCAGGTCGTCGGCGGCCGCCTCGTCATCGGCCGCTCCACGCCCCCCTCGACGCTCGACGCCCAGAAGACCGGCGAGGTCGCCGCCTACGACGTGCTTGCCCTGGTCGGCGGCGCCCTGGTGGCCGCCGATCCCGAGACCCTCGCCGTGATCCCCGCCCTGGCGGAGTCGTACGAGCTCTCGGGCGACTCCCTCACCTACACCTTCCACCTCAAGCAGGGCGTCAAGTTCCATAACGGCGACCCCCTCACCGCCGCCGACTTCAAGTACACCTTCGAGCGCGCCCTCGACCCCGCCACCGAGTCGGTGGTCTCGGGCGACCTGCTCTCGGCCGTCAGCTCAATCGAGGCCCCCGACGCGAGCACCCTCGTGATCACCCTCGACGGGCCCAGCCCCGTGTTCCTGCGCAACCTCGGTAGCGCCTACCTCCAGCCGCTGTCGAAGCGCGCCGTCGAGTCGCTCGACCCCGGCCAGCACCCCGTAGGCGTCGGCCCCTACCGCTTCAAGGAGTGGGTGGCCGGCTACTCGATCACCCTCGAGCGCAACCCCGACTTCGCCTGGCCCACCTCCCCGTACGCCAACCGCGGCCCCGCCTACCCGGACGAGATCGAGTTCCGCTACATCCCCGAGCAGGGCACCCTCGTTGCCGCCCTCGAGGTCGGCGAGGTCGACCTGGCCGGCGTGACGGCGGGCGACCTCTTCCTGTTCGACGGCAACCCCAACTTCTACGTCTACTCGAGCCTGCGCACGGGCATCGGCCGGCTGTTCCTCTTCAACATGAACGACCCCGTCATGGCCGACCTGCGGGTGCGCCAGGCGTTCAGTCACGCCGTCGACAAGCAGTTCTTCATCGACACGCTCGTCGAGGGCCGCGCCATCCCCGCCACGAGCGCCCTGCCCCCGTCGCTCCCCGGTTACGACCCGGCCACGGCCGACACCGACTACGACTTCGACCGCGAGGCGGCCGCTAGGCTCCTCGATGAGGCCGGCTGGAAGCTGGGCGCGGGCGGCGTGCGTGAGAAGGACGGCCAGAAGCTGACCGTCCGCATCGTGGCCTACACCGACACCGCCGTGATGCTCGCCTCCGAGCTCCTGCAGAGCCAGCTCAAGGCCATCGGCGTCGACGCCACCCTGGAGAGCTACGAGCGCAGCCTCCAGATGCCCATGCTCATCGAGGGCGACTTCCAGATCGCGCCGCTCGGTTGGGCCTACGACGACCCCGACATCCTCTACATCCTCTACCACTCGAGCCAGCACCCCAACGGCCTCAACCTGGGCGCCGTCAGCGATCCGACCCTCGACAAGGCGCTGGAGGCCGGCCGCACGACCGTCGACGACGCTCAGCGCATGCTCGCCTACCACGACGCGCAGCGCATCATCAACGAGGAGGCCTACATCATCCCCGTCTACATCGAGGAGATCTACACCGTCTCGCGCAACAACGTGCACGGCCTGCGCTTCGACGCGCTCGGCGGCATGATGCTGCACGACGTCTGGGTCCAGGACCGCTGAGGCAGCGGGACTCGGCCCCGGGGCCGAGACGCCCCTAGGAGCCCCCAGCCCTGATGGCGCGCTTCTACTTGCAACGCCTGCTGTCGTTGTTCGCCGTGTTGGCGGGAACGCTCGTGCTCGTGTTCCTGATGCTGCACCTCACGCCGGGCGACCCGGCGAGGGCGCTCGTCAGCAACCGGCCGGTATCGGCGGAGGCGTACGAGAGGTTGCGCGCCGAGCTGGGACTCGACGAGCCCCTGCCCCTCCAGTTCGTCCGCTTCGCCGGTGGCGTCCTGCGGGGCGACTTCGGGAGGTCGCACTTCACGAAGCAGCCGGTGCTCGCCGAGGCGGCCAGCCGCTTCCCCATCACCCTGCGACTCATGATCGGCGCGATGCTGGTGGCGCTGGCCCTCGGCCTGCCCGCCGGCATCGTCGCCGCCGCCCGCTTCGGCAGCGCCTTCGACTTCCTCGTCATGAGCGTCGCGACCCTGAGCGTCAGCATGCCGGGCTTCTGGGTCGGCCTCATGCTGATCCTCGCCTTCAGCGTCCACTTGGGGTGGTTGCCCGTGGCGGGCGTTGGCGGCCTGCGATACTACGTGCTGCCGTCCATCGCCCTCGGCACGGGCGCCGCCGCCATCCTCGCGCGCCTCATGCGCTCCAACCTCGTCGAGGTCCTGCGCTCCGACTACGTGCGAACGGCGCGGGCCAAGGGCGTCGCCCCGGTCAGGGTCATGCTGGTCCACGCCTTCCGCAACGCCTTCATCCCGGTCCTCACCGTCATCGGCCTGCAGGTCGGCTCGCTCCTCGCCGGGGCCGTCGTCATCGAGACGGTGTTCGCCCTGCCGGGCCTTGGGCGCCTGCTGGTGCAGGGCGTGTCGAGCCGGGATTACCCCCTCGTCCAGGGCCTGAGCCTGCTCATCGCCGCCACCTACGTGATCGTCAACTTCGTCGTCGACCTGCTCTATAGCGTCGTCAACCCACGCATCCGGTACGTGGACTGATGGGTCGTCACCCTTGACGACCACCGGCACGGCCACGGCCGCGCCCCGCGAGGCGCGGTCCGGCAGACGCAGGGCCACCTTCAAGCGCCTACTCCGGAAGCCCGGCTTCGTCTTCGGCGTGTTGGTGCTCGTGCCGCTCGTGCTGTCGGCGGTCTTCGCGCCGCAACTCGCCCCCTATGATCCCAGCGCGATGAGCAGCGCGCGCCTCCTCCCCCCGGGTAGCCCCGGGCACCTGCTCGGCACGGACAACGTGGGGCGCGACGTCCTGAGCCGCATGATGTACGGCGGCCGCCTGTCGCTCTTTGTGGGCATCGTCGTGATCGGCATCGGCGCCTCCGCCGGCTCGCTACTCGGCGTGATCGCGGGCTACTTCGGCGGCGTGGTCGACAACGTCATCATGCGCGTCACCGACGTCATGTTGGCCTTCCCCGACATACTGTTGGCGCTCCTCCTCATCACCATGCTCGGCCCGGGTATCTTCAACGTCATGATCGCCCTCGGCTTCGCCACCATCCCCGGCTTCACGCGCCTCGTGCGCTCCAGCACGCTGGAGGTCCGGAGCCTCGAGTACGTGGAGGCCAGCCGCGCCCTCGGCAACAGGTCGCTGCGCCTGCTACTCCACCACGTGCTCCCCAACGTGTTCCAACCCGTCATCGTGGTGGCCTCCCTGGGGGTGGCCACGGCCATCCTCGCCGCTGCCGGCCTCAGCTTCATCGGCCTGGGCGCCGCGCCCGGCACCGCCGAATGGGGGGCCATGCTCAACGACGCCCGCACCTACATGCGCCGCGCCTGGTGGCTCGCCACCGTGCCCGGCGTGACCATCACCCTCGCCGTCCTGGCCATCAGCCTCATGGGGGAGGCGCTGAGGGAAGCGTTCGACCCCCGCATCGGCTGATGGCGGCGCCCACGAAGGACGCCTACCTCGCCTACCTGGAGGCGGCCGTGGAGCGACGGCGGCTGCCCGGCCTGGCGGCGCAGGTGACCCGCGGCGGCGAGACGCTCTTCACGGCAGGGGTGGGGCTCGCCGACCGCGAGGCCGGTCGCCCCGTCACCCCTAACACCATCTTCGGCGTCGGCTCCATCACCAAGTCGTTCACGGCCCTCGCCGTCATGCAGCTCGCCGACGCGGGGGCGCTGCGGGTGGACGACGCGGCGGCCGACTACCTCCCCGCCCTGGCGCGCTCGGCCAACCGCGACTACGAGCGCATCACGCTGCACCACCTGCTCACCAACACGAGCGGGCTCCCGCCCCTCCCCTACCTGGCGCGCGCCCTGGCGCGCAGCGTGATGGCGGACCCCGCCCGCGAGCTGATCGGTCTCAAGGCGGAGGACTACCGGGCGCCGCTCGACACGGTCGACGAACTGGTCGAGGCGTTGGCGGACGCCGCCACGCCCCTGGTGCGCCCCCCGGGCACGATCTTCAGCTACTCCAACGACGGCTTCGCCATGCTGGGCCGCGTCGTCGAGGTCGTCTCCGGCCTAGGGTACGAGGCGTACGTGCGAGAGCGCATCCTGACCCCCTTGGGCATGACGCGCAGCCTCTTCGCCGCCGCCGAGCTGGCGGCGCACGACGACGTCACCGAGCTCTACTCGTACGTTGGCGGCTTCGAGCGGGTGGAGCGCACCCCCGGGTGGTGGGAGGCGTCGGCCATGACGAGCGCCGGCTTCCTCAAGTCGACGGCCGCCGACATGACGCGCTACGCGGCCGTCTACCTCGGCGAGCGCCCCGACGTCATCTCGCCCGCGGCCCTGGCGCAGATGACCAGCCCGCACGCCCGCACCGGGCCGGAGCGGTGGTACGGCTACGGCGTGATGGTGCAGCCCGACTACCGGGGCCGCAAGCTCGTGGAGCACGGCGGGAACATCAAGGGAGTAGGCGCCTGGTTCGGCGCCGTCACCGGCGTGGGGGTCCCCGGAGTGGGGGTCCCCGGCGGGGGGTCCCCTGCGGGGGGGGTCACGAGCGTGGTCCTCGCCAACATCACGGGCGGCCCGGTCGCCGAGCTCGCGCTGGGCGGCGTCAACCTGGCGCTCGGCGCCCCGCTCGACGCGCGGCGCGTGACCTTCGCCGCCACGCCCGACCTCACGGACGAGCAGTTGGAGCGGTTCGCGGGCGTCTACCGGAGCGCCGAGGGCACCCAGGTCACGGTGGGGCGCCACGCCGACGGCAAGCTGTCCGTGCGGGTGAACAAGGACGAGCTGCCCACGCGCGCCGTGAGCGACTCCGCGCTCCTCCTCGACCTGAACGGGCAGGACGCCCTCGTCGAGTTCATCGAGCCGACACCGGCGGGCTTCGCGGCCGTCACCTTCGGTTACCGCGTGCTGGAGCGCCAGGCGTGACCTGGCCCCCAGCGGGCCGGAACGTGCGCGTGTTCGCGGCGGCCATCAACACCGAGACGAACACCTTCTCGCCCTTCCCCACGACCCTGGCCGACTTCACGGTGGTGCGGCCCGCCCAGGCGGCCGCCTCCGGCTTCGCCGAGGAGCCAGGCCTGGAGGAGACCCGCCGCCTGACGCTCGAGCGCGGCTGGGAGTTCCACTTCGGCCTGCAGGCCGCCGCGCAGCCGGCCGGCGTCACGACGCGCGCGGCCTACGAGGGCCTGCGGGACGAACTCCTCGAGCGGCTGCGCGCCGCCCTCCCGGTCGACCTCGTCATCCTCCCGCTGCACGGCGCGATGGTGGCCGAGGGGTACCTGAACTGCGAGGTGGACCTGGCGCGGCGCGTGCGGACGGTGGTGGGGCCGAACGTGCCCATCGGCGTCAGCCTCGACCTCCACTGCCACCTCTCGCAGGACCTGCTCGACGCCGCCGACGTGGTGGTGACGTACAAGGAGTACCCCCACACCGACATGGGCGCTCGTGCGGCGGACCTGTTCGAGCTCACGGTCGGCACGGCCGCCGGCCGCGTGCGGCCCACCATGGCCCTCTTCGACTGCCGCGCCATCGGCCTCTACCCCACCGAGCCCCAGCCGCTGCGCGGCTTCGTCGACGCCATGCTGGCGGCGGAGGCGCGCGGCGAGGCGCTGTCGCTGTCGCTCGGCCACGGCTTCCCGTGGGGCGACGTGCCGGACCAGGGCACCAAGCTGCTGGCCGTCACCGACGACGACCCGGAGGGCGCGGCGCGCCTGGCGCGCGAGTGGGGGGAGCGCTTCTACGCCATCCGGCGCGAGGCGCCGTTCCGCCCGCTCGGGCTTCACGAGGCGCTGGACCGCGCCCTCGCCGCCGAGCGCGGGCCCGTGGTGGTCGCCGACCAGGCCGACAACCCGGGCGGCGGGGCACCCGGCGATTCCACCTTCGCGCTGGCGGCGCTGCTAGCGCGCGGCGCGACCGACGCCGCCCTGGGCATGATCTACGATCCCGAGACGGTGCGGCTCGCCACAGCAGCCGGCGTGGGCGCCACGGTGCGCGTGAAGCTCGGGGGCAAGCAGGCGCCCGGCGCCGCCTCCGGTCGCCCCGTGGAGGCAGACGCCACCGTGCTGGCCCTCAGCCCCGCCCTCGTGCAGGACTGGCCGCAGGCGGGCGAGCGCCTCGAGATGGCGTGCGGCGCGGCCGCCGCGCTCCGGCTCGGCGGCGTCGACGTGGTCGTGAACGACAAGCGCGGTCAGGTGTTCAGCCCCGACGTCTTCACCAACCTGGGCATCGACGCTTCCGCCAAGCGCCTGCTGGTGGTGAAGTCGACCCAGCACTTCTACGCCGGCTTCGCTCCGGTGGCCAGCGAGGTCGTCTACCTGGGCGGTCCCGGGGCGCTGGCGCCCCGCATGACCGACATCCCCCTCGTGAACGCGGACACGGACAAGTACCCGTGGGTCGAGGACCCGCTCGGTTTGGGCTGACAGCCCGCCAATGCGGCGCCCCGCGCCGACCGACCCCACACCAGCCCCCGGCCGCCCCGCGGCGCCGGCGAGGAACACCGGAGGATAGCGATGCTCGAGACCCTCATCCACCCCCGCAAGGGCCTGCGCGCCCGCAGCTCCAGCTGGGACCCCACCGGCGGCAACGCCGACTTCGTGGCGGTCGCGCCCGGCGAGTCGCACGACCTCCTCGACGTGGCCGGCGCCGGCACGGTCAAGCACATCTGGCTGACGCTCAACACGGAGAACCGCAACTACCTGCGCGACCTCGTCATCGAGATGCGTTGGGACGGCGCCACCCACCCGGCCGTAGCCACCCCGCTCGGCGACTTCTTCGCCCTCGGTCACGCTCGCGCGACCTCGTTGACGAGCCTGCCGATCACGGTGGTCGCGGGTGGGCGCTCCGGCCAGCTCAACATGGCCGCCTTCAACTGCTGGTGGCAGATGCCGTTCGGCTCGGGCGCCAGGATCTCCATCCGCAACGAGGGCGAGGCGCCCGTGTCGCACCTCTACTACTACGTCGACTACGACTCCCTGGACGCGGCCGAGTCGCCGCTGCGCTTCCACGCCCACTACCGCCAGGAGCGCCCGACCGAGGCCACCATCGACCTGAGCCGCGAGGACGGCGACTGGTCGGACGTGATGAAGCTCCGCAACCCCTCGGCGGAGGGCAACTACGTGATCCTCGACACGGAGGGCGCCGGGCACTACGTGGGCTGCCTCCTGAACGTGGATCACATCAACCCCATCCGCAGCCAGGGCTGGTTCGGGGAGGGCGACGACATGATCTTCGTCGACGGCCGCCCCGGCACGGGCGCCCCCGCCCGCCCCGAGTCGGCGGAGGGCGCGAACGACGCCTGGCCCCCCACCCTCCACGGCACGGGCACCGAGGACTACTTCGGGGCCGCCTGGTGCTACCCGGCCGGGCAGCAGAACACGCCGTTCCACGGCGTGAGCCTCGCCGGCGAGGGCGAGGGCAAGGTCCTCGACTACGGCGGGAAGTGGTCCATGTACCGCTTCCACGTCACCGACCCCGTCATGTTCGAGCGCTCCGTGCGGGTGACCATCGAGCACGGTCACGCCAACTGCCACGCGGACGACTTCAGCAGCGTGGCCTACTGGTACCAGACGCCGCGCGCCGCGCCGCTCCCCCCGCTCCCGCCGGCGGCCGAGCGGCGCCCCCTCACCGACCGCGAGAGCTTCGCGGCGTTCCTGCGCACGCGGGTCTGAGCGTCAGCGCGGTTCCGGCCGCGCTCAAGATGGGTCCGGGGGCGCGTCCAGGCGGCGTGCCCCCGGGTCGTCGTGCATCGAGCCGCCTCCCGCCGCCCCCGACTCACTGCCCGAGTATCAGCGCGAACATCAAAGGCGCCACGATGGTGGCGTCGGATTCGATGATGAACTTGGGCGTGTCGATCCCGAGCTTGCCCCAGGTGATCTTCTCGTTGGGCACGGCGCCCGAGTACGAGCCGTAGCTCGTGGTGGAGTCGCTGATCTGGCAGAAGTAGCCCCACAGGGGGGTGGGGCGCCGCATGTCCTGCTCGAGCATGGGCACGACGCAGATGGGGAAGTCGCCGGCGATGCCGCCACCGATCTGGTAGAAGCCCACCGAGCGCTTCGCGGCCATCTCCGTGTACCAGTCGGCGAGGAACATCATGTACTCGATGCCGGTCTTCACGGTGTGCACGTTCTTGATCTCGCCCATCAGGTTGTGCGCCGCGTACATGTTGCCGCTGGTCGAGTCCTCCCAGCCCGGCACGACGATGGGCAGGTTCTTCTGCGCCGCTGCGAGGAGCCAGGAGTCCTTCGGGTCGATCTGGTAGTTCTGCTCGAGCCGGCCCGACAGCAGGATGCGGTAGAGGACCTCGTGCGGGAAGAGCCGCTCGCCGGCCCTGTCGGCGCGCGTCCACTCGTCGACCAACGCCCCCTCCAGGCGCCGCATGGCCTCGCCCTCGGGGATGCACGTGTCGGTCACGCGGTTCAGGTGGCGGTCGAGCAGGGCCTGCTCGTCCTGGGGCGTGAGGTCGCGGTAGTGCGGCACGCGCTCGTAGAAGTCGTGCGCGATCAGGTTGTAGACGTCCTCCTCGAGGTTGGCGCCCGTGCAGGTGATGATCTGCACCTTGTCCTGGCGGATCATCTCCGCGAGCGACAACCCGAGTTCGGCGGTGCTCATGGCGCCCGCCAGCGTGATCATCATGGCGCCGCCCGCGTCGAGATGATGACGGTAGGCGTCCGCGGCGTCGATCAGCGCGGCGGCGTTGAAGTGGCGGTAGTGGTGGCGCAGGAAGGCGCCGATGGGGCCTTGCGCGCCCTTAGTGGCGGCGTGGCGGTCGTCGTGGGTCGGGGTCATGATGTCACTCCTCCCGGCCATGTTACGAGAGCAGCCGCGGCGCCGGCGCTCCCGGAAACGAGTAGACTGCGGGCCAAGCTGGCAGTTGCCAAGGTCGCGGTTCCCCACCCCCCTGGCGCCTCCACCGGCGAACGGAAGGAAGCCCCGATGAAGCGCACGCTCGTCCCACTGGTCGTCCTCGTGATGCTAGCGGCCCTCGCCGCGTGCGGCGGCGAGCCGCCGCGCCGGTTGGGGTCCATCTCGGGTAGCCTCGTCTACCCCGGCTCCATGGGCGCCGCGGCGCGCGCCGCCCTGCCGCTGAGCTCCGCTCCGGTGGTGGCGACCGCCCGCAACGACCTCGGCCGCGGCCGCGCGCCCCAAGTGGTGCCCGGCGAGGTGCTCGTGTTCCTCGCGCCCGACGCGCGCGCGCAGGCGTTCGACGCGAGCTCCTTCGGCATGACCGCCGTCCGCGCTCTGCCCACCGCCGGCGCCGGGGCGCGGCTCATGCGGGCCGAGGGACTCGACCAGGCCGGGACCGTACGCCTGGCGGAGCGCGTGGCACGCGAGCCCGGCGTCGTGGCCGCCTTCCCGAACTGGGTGCTCCACGCCTTCAAGACCCCCGACGACGAGCACTTCCCGCTCCAGTGGCACTACGGCGCCATGAACCTCCCGGCCGCGTGGGACAGCGAGGACGGAAGCAGCAACGCCGTCACCGTGGCCGTGGTGGACTCGGGCTACGTGGCGCACCCCGACCTGGTGCCCAACCTGCTGCCCGGCTACGACTTCATCAGCGACCCGAGCTCCGCCGGCGACGGCGACGGCCGCGACGCCGACCCGTGGGACGAGGGCGGCGAGTCCGGCTACCACGGCACGCACGTGGCCGGGACCGTGGCGGCGGCGACGGACAACGCCACGGGCGTGGCCGGCGTGAGCTGGGGCGCCAAGGTCGTGCCGGTGCGCGTGCTCGGCGTCACCGGCAGCGGCTCGACGGCCGACATCCTCGACGGCACCGCCTGGGCGGCCGGCAAGGCGGTGCCGGGCGTTCCCGCTAACGTCAACCCGGCCAGGGTCATCAACCTGAGCCTGGGCGGCGACCTCGGCCAACCGTGCCCGGCCGAGCTGGGGGACTTCTTCACCGCCCTCGCCGACGAAGGCACGATCGTCGTGGTGGCCGCCGGCAACGACAACGTCGACGCGGCCACGACCTTCCCCGCCAGTTGCGCCGGCGTCATCACCGTCGGCGCCACGGGCCCCGCCAACACCCGCGCCCCGTACTCGAACTACGGCGCCGTCATCGACGTCATGGCCGCCGGCGGCGACGTCAGTCGCAGCTTCCAGTGGGGCGGGAGCACCTACCCGGCGGGCGTGCTCAGCACCCTGGCGGAGGAGACCCCCGGTGGGCTGATGGCCACCTACGCCTTCTACCAGGGGACCTCGATGGCGAGCCCGCACGTGGCGGGCATCGCCGCGCTGATGCTGTCGCGCGACCCGGGCCTGGGTTTCGCCGACGTGCGGGACCGCCTCAAGCTGGCGGCCACGCCCTTGGACGCGGCCGACTGCGAGCGACCGTCGGGCACGGCCTGCGGCGCCGGGCTGGTGGACGCCGCCAAGGCCTTGGTCGCGGGCGGCACCCCACCCGAGCCGCCGGGGCCGCCGACGACGGCCAAGCTGACCACCTACGTGGCCGCCCTGTACTGCGACCTCGGGTGCTACGACTTCGACCTCGAGCACTCCAAGCTCGTGGAGGTGGAGGTCACGTCGAGCGTCGTCCCCTACGTCATAGGGACGTTGGAGCCCGGCGTCTACGTGGCCGCGGCGTGGCAGGACCTCGACCGCGACGGCGAGATCGACGACGGGGAGCCGTTCGGGGTCTTCGGCGCGGCCCCCGGCGGCAGCCCCATCACCGTGCAGGCGGGCGAGGACAAGCGCGACGTGATCATCGTGATGACGCCGCTGACGCTGTCGGACCTGCTCGCCCCGAACGCTGCCGGTTCGCGGATCGGCCCGCTGGGCGCGCTCGAGCGGCTACCGCGCTGAGTGGCGCGGTGGCCCGCGCCACTCAGAAGTGGTAGTTGACGCCCAACGCCGCGCCGAAGGTGGGCACCTGGGCGGGCGCTCCGTTGCCAAGCCCGAACGAGCCGCCCAGCGTCGCCTCGAGGAAGAGCCCGAGCGGCGCGAGGCCTAGGTCACTGAAGCGGAACTCCCCGCCGAAGAGGGCGTGCACGTCCAGCCACGCGCCGCCGCTACCGAA
Source organism: Trueperaceae bacterium (assembly GCA_019454765.1). NCBI lineage: Bacteria > Thermotogati > Deinococcota > Deinococci > Trueperales > Trueperaceae > Trueperaceae bacterium. The sequence continues at coordinate 39,587 of JACFNR010000020.1, forward strand.
CTCGATGGCCGGGCCGGCGCCGAGGTAGGCGGAGAACGGCCCCTCGCTCGCCACCGTGGTCATGGCGTCGACGCCGACTCCGAAGCGCGCGCTGCCGCCTCCCGCCGTCACGCGCCCGCTGACCCGCAGGTCGAAGCCGTTGGAGAGCACGTTCTGCATGCCGTAATGGAGCGTGACTCCCAGCGGGTAGCCGCTGCGCACCCCGAACCAGCTCTGGGCGCTGCTCGTGCCGAGTAGGAGCAGGAGCACGGTGCAGGCGACGGCGAGGGCGGGGCGGGGGGCGGTGGTGCGGGCGCGGGGGCGCGGTGGTGGGTACATGGCGTCCATTCTGCGAGACGGCGGCCGCCGTGACTGCGGAACGCCTTACGTTCGGGGGCGCGGCCGGCGCGCGGCAGCCGCGCGCGCCCGGGTTATGGTCGGGGCGCCCCGGCCCCTCGGGCCGGCGCCAGGAGCCGCCATGACCGACCCGCTCAGCATCAGCCCCGCCGTGGCCGCGCGCTTCCCCGACTACCACGCCCTCGTGCTGGTGGCAGACGGGCTCGTGAACGGGCCCACGGACGCCCGGAGCGACGCGTGGCTGCACGAGGCCGAGACCGAGGTGCGGCACGCGTTCGCGGCGCTCGCACCGGCCGAGCACCCGCACCTGGCCGCCTGGCGCGAGGCGTTCCGCGCCTTCGGCGCCAAGCCGCAGAGGACCATGAACTCCGCCGAGGCGCTCATCACCCGCGTGACGAGGGGCGGGGAGTTGCCGCGCGTGAACAGCCTAGTCGACGCCTACAACGCCGTGAGCGCGCGCTTCGTCGTGCCCGCGGGCGGCGAGGACCTGGCCCGGGTGGTGGGCCGCGTCACGCTCGCGGTGGCGGACGGCACGGAACCGTTCGAGACCGTCAAGGACGGCGCCCCCTTCGTCGACCGCCCGCGGCGCGGCGAGGTGGTGTGGGCCGACGCCGCCGGCGTGACGTGCCGCGCCTGGAACTGGCGCCAGGGCACGCGCACGCGCCTGACCGAGGCCACGACCAGCGCCTACTTCCTGTTCGACGCGCTGGCGCCATGCTCCCCGGACGCGCTGGACGCCGCCGGCGACGAGCTCGAACGGCTGTTGGCGCTGGCTGCGCCGACCGCGTCGGTGACGCGTTTCCGCCTGACCGCGTCACCCTAGGACCGGACCGCCATCCTCCGACCGGCCGGGCGCCGCAGGCGCGGTCGTGCGCGGCGAGGGCGCTCCCGGCGGCGTGTCCGGTCGTCGTGGTCAGCTGCGATTGACGAGTCGCCGCGCGTCTGCTAGTCTTTCGCCCGGCTGGGGAGTCGCACGCCCCAACCCGGCGCCGAGCGCCGGGACGCCGGGAGGAGGTAGACGATGGAACGAACCGCGATGGTCGCGCAAGTTGGCGCGCGCCAGGTCGTCGTCGTCGTGCCCGCCCGGCCGACCCCGATCCACTGACCTGACCCCCGACTGATGCCGCTGCAAGGCAGCGACGCTGCCATGCGCCGCCGCTCTCCCGCAGCGCCCTCGCGCCGCAGCGCCGTTCCGGGCGCCGACGCGCCTCGACCCCCAGCGCTCCGCGCCGGGGGACGCCACCACCCCACGCGACTGCAAGCAGGAAGGAAGGTGTCATGCTCGAGCGCACCCTCGAACGGACGAACCCGCAACGCCGGCTCCGCGCGCCCCGCGCCGCCGGCAGCCGCTGCCGCCAACGCCGCCGCCGCTCCGGCGAGCGCGCGAACCACCCACCACGAGACCGGGTCGCCCGCTGAGATAGACCGCAGCCCCGTGACCCGCCGCTGGCTAGAGCCCGGGAGGGCCAACCGAGATGCTAGAGCAGAGTCACTCTCACTTCCTCGCCTCGCAAGAACGAGCACGCGCGTTACGCGAACACGCCGCCAACGTGGCCGTGGTGCGCGCCATCCGCGCCGAGAAGCGGCGCGCCGCCATCGCGGCCATCCTGCGGACCCTGACCGCCGAGCTGCAGGAACTCGAGCGGAGGACGGACACCGCCTGGCGCGCCCGGCACGAGGAGCGGGCCGCTCACTCGCGCGGGCGGCTCCAGCAGGTCCGCTGATACCGCGCTAGGTGGCCGCGAGCGACGGCCGAGCGTGCATGTGCCCGGCCGTCTCGCGACGCCGCCGACGTCACAGCGTCATGTAGGGGCTCAGCCGGCCGCCCTTGAGGGCGAGCACCTCGAACGGGGCGCTCTTCTCGCCCGGCATGCCGGGCGTGCCGACGGGCATGCCCGGCAGCACCAGGCCGTCGATGGCGGGCCGCTCGGCGAGCAGCCGCTCGAGGGCCTCGAGCGGTACGTGCCCCTCGACCACGTAGCCCGCCAACTCGAACGTGTGGCACGAGTACCCGGCGACGGGGATCGCGTGCCGGCGCTTGGCCGCGGCCAGGGCGGCGTCGCCGTCGACGAGGCGCACCACCGCGCCGGCCGCTCTCAGGGCCTCGGCGTACTCGGTGCAGCAGCCGCAGGTGGGGCTCTTGTGGAGCACGACGTGTTGCCCGGCGAGGTGGGTGGCTGCGACCGCCGACCCGGCGGCCTGCGCGGCGGTGGGGGCCGCGGCGCGGCGCGCGACGGTGGCCGCCAGGGCGGCCACCGTCGCGACCACGAGGAGCAGCGTGACGACACGGCGTTGCATGGCGCCACGCTAGCGGCACCCCGGCGGGACAGATGTCCCGACCGCTCCGACCGCCCGACCGCGCGTGGTGTAATCGCGCCATGGACGAGCGCAACGACGCCGCGGCGTTGGCCGCCCGCGACTGGGCGATGGTGGCCCACCTATCGGCCCTGGTGGGCCTCCTCGGCAACGGCATCGGCTTCGTGTTGGGGCCCCTGGTGGTGTGGCTCTGGAAGCGGGACGACCACGAGTACATCCGCGAGCAGGCGCTCGAGGCCCTCAACTTCCAGATCACGATGTTCAT
>JACFNR010000021.1:0-25846 GCA_019454765.1 Trueperaceae bacterium
TTCGCGTCGCCGGACCCCGCCAGGGCGGGCGCCCCCGGGGGGTGCGGGGTGGGCGGGGCCACCTCGCGCGCGCGACGCGCCTCGAGGGGCGCGGGCGCCGCCGCGCCGGCCGCGGCCGACGCGCCGGCCGCGCCGGACGGCGCGGGGGCGGCGCCGCTCGCGCGGCCGACCGGCACCATCACCCACCTGGTGACATCGGCGGCGGAGCTGGAGGCGTTGGCGGCCGCCCTCGCCGCCAGGCCCGCCTTCGCGCTCGACACGGAGACCACGGCGCTGCGGGCCGTCGACGCAGAGCTGGTCGGCTACTCCTTCGCGTTCGCGGCGGGGGAGGGGTACTACGTGCCCGTCGCAGGGCCCGCGGCTGACGCCGGCGCGGCGCAGGCGCCGACGCTCGCGCCGGCGGAGGTGGCGGCCGTCCTCGGACCGGTCCTGCGCGACCCGCGAACGCTGAAGGTGGGCCAGAACCTCAAGTACGACATCAACGTCCTGGCTCGCGCCGGCATCGAGTTGGGTGGCCCGCTCTTCGACACGATGGTGGCCGCGGCCCTCCTGCACCCGGAGCGCCGCACCAACAACATGGACGTACTGGCCCGCGAGTTCCTCGGCCTGGCGACCACGCCGATCACCGACCTCATCGGCAAGGGCAAGGCGCAGCTCAACATGCGCGACGTGCCGGTGGCGGACGTGGCCGCCTACGCCGCGGAGGACGCCGACGTGACCTGGCGGCTCTACGAGCACCTGGCGGCGCTCCTTAGCACCTCCGGCGCGGATGCGCGGCGGCTGTTCGACGAGGTGGAGATGCCGCTGGTCAGGGTGCTGGCGGCCATGGAGCGGCAGGGGGTCGAGCTCGACGTCGACCTGCTGGCGGCGTACGGGGAGGTGCTGCGGGCACGCACCCAGCAGCTGCAGGCCGAGCTCGTGGCCGCCGCGGGGGTGGCGTTCAACCCGGACTCGCCCAAGCAGCTGGGCGAGGTCCTGTTCGACCGCCTCGGCCTGCCCGTAATCAAGAGGACGAAGACCGGGCGCTCGACGGACGCCGAGGTGTTGGAGCGGCTCGCCGGCGAGACCGACCACCCGTTGCCGCGGCTGCTGCTCGAGTACCGCGAGCTCACCAAGCTGCTGGGCACCTACCTGGAGCCGTTGCCCGGCTACCTGGCGGCGTCGACCGGTCGCCTGCACGCCTCCTTCCACCAGACCGGGGCGGCCACGGGCCGGCTGTCGTCGAGCGAGCCGAACATCCAGAACATCCCCGTGCGCACCGAGGCGGGTCGCGAGATCAGGCGGGCGTTCCGCGCTCCCGCGGGCAAGGTGCTGATCAGCGCGGACTACTCGCAGGTGGAGCTGCGCATGCTGGCGCACTTCTCGTCGGACGAGGAGCTTGCCCGCGCGTTCCTCGAGGGGCTAGACATCCACGCCTACGTGGCGTCGCAGGTGTTCGGCGTGCCGCTGGAGGCGGTCACCTCGGAGCAGCGGCGGGTGGCCAAGACCGTCAACTTCGGCATCATCTACGGTCAGAGCGCCTTCGGCCTGGCGCGCACGCTCGGCATCCCTCAGCGGGAGGCGGGCGACTTCATCGCGGCCTACAAGGCGCGCTACACGGGGCTGGACCGGTTCATCGCGCGGTGCGTGGCGGCCGCCGAAGCAGACGGTTACGTGTCCACGATCCTCGGACGCCGCCGCGCGGTGCCCGAGATCAGGTCGCGCAACCGCAACCTCCGGCAGCTCGGCGAGCGCGTGGCCGTGAACACGGTCATCCAGGGCAGCGCCGCCGACCTCATCAAGGTGGCCATGGTGCGCCTGAAGGCGCGGCTCGACGCCGACTTCCCAGGCGCCCACCTGCTGATCCAGGTGCACGACGAGCTGGTGCTGGAGGCGCCGGAGGAGTCGGCGGAGGCGGTGACGGGGGCGGCGGTCGCGGAGATGACGGGGGCGATGGAGCTGCGGGTGCCTCTCAGGGTGGACGCGGCCGTCGGCAGGAACTGGTTGGAGGGGAAGGGCTGACGCCCGCCCGCGCGGCTGCGCGCGAGCGAGGCCGGCGCGGGAGGTGCCTCTCGCCGCGAAGCGCGGGCCGGGCGGAAGGAGTACCGCCCGGCCCGCGCCTCAAGTGGTGCGCCCCGTCGGGCGCGAGGGCCTCACTCGTCCCGGAGGCGCTCCGATTCCCGCTTGAACCAGGCGTAGGTGTCGTTGCCCGGCGCGAGCGCGGCGGCGCGCCCGTACGACACGGCCGCGTCGGAGTAGAGCTGTTGCTCGAAAGCCACGCGCCCGAGCCACGCCCAGGCCTCGGCGTAGTCGGCGTTGCGGGCGGTGGCGCTGGCGAAGCTCGTGCGGGCGGCGGTGAGGTTGCCCGCGTCGTACGCCTCGACGCCGGCGAAGAAGTCGTTGGCCGCGTCGACGCCCCAGCGCGCCTGCGCCTGCGCGAGGGACAGGAAGTACTGCGCGCCCTTGTCGGTGGGGTCGAGTTCGAGGTAGTTGCGCCACGCCACGACGGCCTGCTCGGGCTGCCTCAACTCGAGCATGATGCGTCCGAGCCAGCGGTGCGCCTCGCGGTTGCTCGGCAGCGCCTGCGTGACCTTGAGGTAGCGCTCGGCGGCCGCGACCTTGTCGCCCCGCTGGTAGGCGGCGTAGGCGATCTCGTTGGCGTCCTCGCCGTAGAGGGCGGCCGCGGCGTCGTCGAAGGTCCCGCCTGCCGCCGCGAACTCCTCCCAGGTGGTGACGGCGGGGCCTGGCCAGTTGGCGCGGCTGTACGCCTCGGCGAGGAAACGGAGCGCCGCCGGGTTGCCCGGCGCCAGCGACACGGCCGTGCGCCCCTCGCGGAACGCCGCCTGCCACAGGGGCTTGTCCGGGTACTGCGCGTCGTAGGTGGCGAGCGCCTCCGCCATCAACGCCTCGCCCCTGTCGACGGCCTCCTGAGCGTTGGCGGGCAGCGCCTGGGCGCCCGCCGCGGCGACGAGCGCCGCCACCGTGATCGCGAGAGCGACCAGCGCGCTCTGCGTCAGCCTGCCAAAGGGGGTCGTGCTTGAGGTCATTTCGTCTCCCATCGGTGTCTGGTGGAACGGGCCCTGCGAGCGTGCCGCGTGCCACCACCTCAGTTGAACCGCGCCGCATGACACCTACGTGAAGGCGCGGCGGCCGCGCCGAGCGGTGCGGAAGGCCTGTGGGCGCGCCCGGGGCGCGCCTGGGGCGCGCCCACGCACCCTCTAGGTTACCCTCTGGCCGCGCGTCGGCTGGTGTCGGGCGGGGCTCGGTCCCGCGGCCGCGGGACCGCCAAGATCGGTGGCCGAGGGTGGGTGGCGGCGTGGCGCGCGTCCGCCGCGGCGCCGCTGCGGGTATGATGCCCGGACTTCCTGCCTGCGCCCCGGCGCACCCGGAGATGCGCTCTGATGAAGATCTTGGTGAGTAACGACGACGGCGTCTTCAGCCCCGGCATCGCGGCCCTGGCGCGGGTGGCCGCAGAGTTCGGCCAGGTGCGGGTCGTGGCGCCCGACGTCGAACAGTCCGCCATGAGTCACGCCATCACCGTCAGGCGCCCGCTCCACTACACCCGCACCACCATCGACGGCCTCGACGCCTACCGGGTCGACGGCACCCCCGCCGACTGCGTCGCGCTCGGCGCTCACCACTGGGACGCCGTCGACCTCGTGCTCAGCGGCATCAACCTCGGGTACAACATCGGCCACAACATCTGGCACTCCGGCACGGTCGCCGCGGCCAAGCAGGCGGCGTTCCTGCGCATCCCGGCCATGGCGTTCAGCGCGCCTCACTCCGATGGCGGGACGGACTACGCGCCGCTGGCGCCCTTCATCCGGCGCGCCATCGAGACGTTCCTGAGCGTGCCGGACATGCTCCTGCTCAACGTCAACCTCCCGAACGACGCCAAGGGCATGCGCTGGACGCGCCAGTCCGTGCGCCACTACGAGGGTTACGTCGTGGCCGGCGAGGACCCGATGGGCCGCACCCACTACTGGTTCGCGGAGGAGCCGACCGAGCAGGTGGAGGAGGGCACGGACCGGTGGGCGGTGGAGAACGGTTACGTGTCGCTCACGCCGCTCAGGCTCGACCTCACGGACGAGGTCCTGTTGGCGCGCGCTCGCGCCGCCACCTCGCAACCCTGACGGGCGCACGGCCGGGAGCCGCCGCCCTCCCCGGCCGTCAGAGGTGTGGCGGTCGAGGCTCCGAGGGCGGGAACGGCAGGCGCGCCTGGACCGCCACGCTGCCGGCGATGGCCAGGTGCGCGACGCTGACGCCCAGCAGCCTGACGGGAAGGCGCGGGCGGTCCACCTCGAAGGCCAACCGTGACGCCGCCGCTTGCAGCGCCTCCACGTCGCCCACCGCCGCCGGTAGCGTCCGGCTGCGCGTGACGGTCTTGAAGTCGCTGAACCGCAGCTTGACGACCACGGTGCGGGCCACGAGCCCGTGCCGGCGCAGGTGGCCGGCCACGTCGTGGCAGAGCGCGGAGAGTATCGGCTCGAGCGCGGCACGGGTCTCGAGGTCCCGCTCGAGCGTCGTCTCGGAGCCGATCGACTTTCGCTCCCTGTGCGGGTCGACGGGGCGGTCGTCCACGCCGTTCGCTACCTGGTGGAAGAAGCGGCCCGCCTTGCCGAAGTGGCGCTCGAGCTCGTCGACGGCGCGCGCCCTCAGGTCGGCGCCGGTGTTGATGCCGAGGGCCCGCATGCGCTCGGCGGTGCGCGGGCCCACGCCGTGGAACCGGTCGATGGGGAGCTGAGCCAGGAAGTCGAGCGCCTCCTCCGGCCTGATGACCGTAAGCCCGTCCGGCTTGCGGAGCCCCGAGGCGACCTTGGCCAGGAACTTCCCACCTGCCACCCCGGCGGACGCCGTCAGGCCCGTCTCGTTCAGGATGTCGGCCTTGATGGCGCGGGCCAGCAGCGTTCCGGAGGGCGGTCCGCGCAGCGGCTCGGTCACGTCCAGGTACGCCTCGTCGAGCGCGAGCGGCTCGACCAGCGCCGTGTAGCGGCGGAACACCGCCCTGACCTGCGCCGACACCTGGCGGTAGACGTCGAAGCGCGGCGGCACCACGACGAGTTCCGGGCACAGGGCCAACGCCCGCCGCATCGGCAGCGCCGAGCGTACCCCGTAGCGCCGCGCCTCGTACGACGCGGCCGCCACCACCGCCCGGTCACCCGACCCGCCGACGGCGACGGGGCGGCCCCGCAGGGCAGGCGCGTCGCGCTGCTCCACGGAGGCGAAGAAGGCGTCCATGTCGACGTGGACGATCTTCCGCGGTGAGGCACCCACCTTTGATCAGGCCCTGCCCGGACCGGCCCGCCTCAGGCGCCGCATGACCGCGAGCGTCAGGCGGGCGTCGTCCACGCTCGTGTGGGACTGTCCTCCCCCCACCAGCACGCCCTCGATCTGCGCCGCCCGCTCGAGGCGCAGCGAGCCGCGCACGCCGCGGACCGCCGAGTACGTGCGCATGGCGCACTCGAAGCCCCCGACGGCGCTGGTCAACCGCCACCGCCTGGTCGACTGCGCCACCATGCGTTCATCGAAAGGGGCGTTCCATGCGAAGACGCGCCGCCCCTCGAGGTGGCGTTCCAACTCGATCATCACCTCCGGCCAGGAGGGGGCCCCGCGGAGGTCGTCGATGGTGTAGCCGTGCACGCGCGTGGCCGCAGCCGGCACGTGGCCCGAGCGCGGGAACACCTTGGACTCGAGGAGGACGCCCCCCTCCGAGTCGAGGAGCCCGATCTCTATCACCTCGTCGCCGGTGCTCAGCCCCGTGGTCTCCGTGTCGAGGACGACGAACCCCTCGCGGAACAGCTCGTCGAGGTTGCGGCTCGCGTGGGGATGCCCGCGACCGGGCATCGGTTCCCGCGGGGCCCGAGGGGGGTCGCGCGCGGGTCGCGCCGCGTTGGGGGCGGTCGTGGTCGCGTTCGGCTGCGCGCTCCCCGCCCGCGCGCCCCGCGGCCAGAGCGCGTCGCGCAGCAGCCGGGCCTCGCTCGTGCTGAAGAGCGGCTCGAGCCCGGACCCCTGGCGCAGTAGCGCCCGTGGCGCGCCGAGGCGGAGCAGCCCGTTGGCGGCCAGCTCGGGTCCGGTACGGAGGTCGCGGGGGACGCGGGCGCGGTCGTCGAACACCGGCAGTTCCCGGTCGGGTGCGGTACCCGCCGTCGCTGCCCGCTCGCTCTCGGCTTCGGCCATACGAGGCGCAGTCTACCCGCGCGCGGTTGGGGGAGGCGGCGCCGGGTCACCGTGCCGGCGCCGCCACCGGGTCGGGTCGACCGTCTAAGATGGTCGGAACCTTGGAGGTGAGCGATGCAGGTAAGGCGATCCGTCGGTCAGTTGCTGCAAGACAAGGGTTCGTCGGTCTGGACCGTCTCGCCGGGCGCGACGGTGTTCGACGCCCTGGGCCTCATGGCCGACAAGAACGTCGGCGCGCTGATCGTCACGGAGGCGGGGCGGGTCGTCGGCATCTTCTCGGAGCGCGACTACGCGCGCAAGGTGATCCTCCAGGGGCACGCGTCGAGGGAACTGGCGGTCCGGGACATCATGACCACGCGCCTGGTCACGGTGGCCCCGGAGCAGGGGCTGCACGACTGCATGGAACTCATGACGGAGCACCGCGTCAGGCACCTCCCGGTGCTCGACCAGGGCGGCGCCCTGCTCGGCGTCGTGTCGATCGGCGACGTGGTCAAGGCGGTGATGGCCGAACAGTCGTTCCTGATCGAGCAGTTGCAGACCTACATCTCCGGCGGACTGGGGTGAGGCGCCGCGCCCTGGCGGGCGCTGCCAAGTTCTACAAGTAAACACTTGGAAAAGTGTCATTAACGTGGTAGGGTCGCCGCGGGTGAGACCGTGACCTACCGCTACGTGATCATCGGTGGCGGCATGACCGCCGACGCGGCCGCCAAGGCCATCCGCAAGGCTGACCCCGACGGCTCCCTCCTTCTCGTGAGCGACGAGACAGTCGCTCCCTACAAGCGACCACCGCTCTCCAAGGGCCTCTGGAAAGGCGACGACGAGGCGAAGGTCGACCTCAAGACGACCGGCCTCGGCGGCGAGTTCCGCCTCGGCCGCCGCGCGACGCGCCTCGACCTAGCCGAGCGCCGCGTGCAGCTCGACGACGGGCAGGTAGCTGGCTACGAGCGCCTCCTCCTCGCCACGGGTGCGAGCGCCAGGGAACTCCCCGGGGCGCCCAGCGGCGGCCCCGTCGTGGCCTACCGCCACCTCGACGACTACCACACCGCCAGGGCGCGCTCGGGGCCGGGGCGCGTCGCCGTCGTGGTGGGCGGCGGGTTCATCGGCTCGGAGATGGCGGCGGCCCTGAGCCTCGCCGGCGGCGAGGTCCACCTCGTCTTCCCGGAGGAGCTGCTCGGTGCAGGGCGGCTGCCGCCTGAGGTCGCGCGGCTGGTCAACGCCAAGTACGCCGCGCACGGCGTGCAGCTCCATCCGAACAGCCGCGTGGCCGGTGCCAGGGTGCACGGCGAGCGCGTTACCGTGAGCCTGAAAGCCGGCGCCGACCTGGAAGCCGACCTGCTAGTGGTCGGCATCGGCGCTGTGCCCAACGACGCCATCGCGCGCGCCGCCGGGTTGCACGTCGACAACGGCGTCTGGGTGGACGGTCACCTCCGCGCCGAGCTCGCCGCCTCGGCGGCGCCGGTGAAGGGGGAACTCGGCGTGTTCGCGGCCGGCGACGTCGCCAACTTCGAGTTCCCCGGGCTTGGCCGCCGCTTGCGCATCGAGCACGAGGACAACGCCTACCAGATGGGCGCCGCCGCCGGGCAGCAGATGGCGGCCTCGATCGGCGGACCGCCCGCCGACCCGTACACCCACCTGCCGTTCTTCTACTCCGACCTGTTCGACGACGGTTACGAGGCCGTCGGCCTCCTCGACGGCCGGCTGGACGTGGTGGCCGACTGGTCCGACCCCGGCAAGGCCGGCGTCTTCTACTTCATGGAGGGGCGCCTCGTGCGCGGCGTGCTCCTCTGGAACACGTGGGGCCAGGTGGACGCCGCCCGCGACCTCATCGTCGCCGGCGCCGAGCTGACGCCGGCCCAACTCAAGGGGAGGCTCCCGGCATGATCAGTACGTCGTGGCAGGGCGTCGTGGCCCCCGGGCGCGTGGCAGCGCCGGCCCCGAGGCGCGCCGCCGAGGCTCAGCGCGAGCCTGACATCGTCACCTGCACCGTCAGGCGCCTGGAGCGGGGCGAGACGCTCTACGCGGAGGGTGAGGCCGCCCCCACCGCCTACCTGCTCATCGAGGGGGTCCTGCGGGTGATGGCGCCGACGATGACCGGCAGGCACAGACTCGCCGATTTCGCCGGTCCCGGCGACCTCGTCGCCACCGCCGTCTTCGAGGGGTTGCCGCACGGCGAGACGGTCGTGGCCGCCGACGCGGCCAAGGTCGCTCAGGTCGACCTCGGCGCCACCCTCAGACGCCCGGCCGGCAGGCTCGGCGTGAGCGCCGCGCTCGTGTCGCAACTCAACCGCAGCCGCGAACTGGCCGACGACTTGGGCCTCCCCATGGGCGCCCGTGTCTGTCGCATCCTCGCGCGCCTCGCGCGGCGACTCGGCCGGCCCTGCGACGGTCCGAGCGGCGCGGCAGAAGGCGCCGAGTGGCGCCGCTTGCCGTTCAGCCTCACGCACGAGGACGTCGCGTTGATGGCCGGTTGCGCCAGGGTCACGGCCACCAGGGTGCTGGGAGAACTGAAGGCCGCCGGCGCGCTCGTGGGCCACCGGGGCGACTACGCCCTGGTGCCGGCCGCCCTGGACGATGCCGCCGACGAGTACGTCTACGAGGCGCTCTGACGCCGCGCGCCGCGAGGGGCCTTTTTCGCAGCCCGGCCCTGCCTGGCGCCCTAGCATCGGAGGAGAGAGGAGGGGGTGGCGATTCCCAAGCGGCTCGATCCCGCCGAGGGAACTCCCATCGGGTCGTTGCGACGCCCTCCTCTCACCCCTTGACCACTTCCCGTCCGGCCGCGAGGCCGCGCCGCCAGGCCGCGCCGCCACGCCGCACCGGGTGGCGCCGTGAGGACATCCGCCACGACAGGCCCGCTCGCGTGGTAGAAATTAGCGCATGAACAAGAAAGAACTGGCGGACAAGTTGGCTTCGAAGACCGGCCTCAGCGTCAACAAGGCCAAGGAAGTCGTCGACACGATCTTCTCGACGGCCGACGGCAAGGGCATCATCGCCATCGAGCTCGACGCGGGCCGCAAGGTCCAGATCACGGGTTTCGGCACCTTCGAGACCCGGCGGCGCGGACCCCGCAAGGGCGTCAACCCTGGCACCGGTGCGGAGATCACCATCCCCGCCCGCAAGTACGCCGCCTTCCGCCCCGGCAAGGGCCTCAAGGAGCGCGTCGAGGAGTAACGTCCCGCCGGCGCGAGCCGGGTAGCCCCGCGAGTCACGCAACCAGCCCGCCGGCGACCGCGCCGAGCGGGCTGGTGCCGCGAGGGTCCCGGGTGGACCGGCCACGCACGGCGGCCGCACCAGGACATGCGCCCCTCCCGCCGCCAAGGCGCCGGGCGTACGCTTGTCACAGCGGAGGGCGCCACGAAGGCGCGGCACCACGGCAAGCGTGAACGCGCCATGCTCCCGCCCACCAAGGTGTCGGCGTTGACGTGGCGCCTTCCCGCGTCGGCTCGGCGCGCGCCGAGCCGCGCGGCAGGCTCGTCCAGACCCGCCCGGTGCCCGTGCTACACTCCTCGCTGGTCGGCCCGCGGGCGCGACCGAAGCGTCACCACGTGCGCCCCAACCGGCCCCCCACGGTTGGGGCGCTTCCCTGCCGGCTCGTCCGTTGCGCGGCGCAGGGCGCCCCGTAACGGACGCACCGCGGCGTCAGGACCCCTGGCGGCGGGCCCGCTCGAGCAACGCCTGCGCGGCGCGCCGGGCCTCGCCGGCGGCCGCCGCGCCCCCTTGCAGGTGGGCGGTGACCGTCGCCCCTTCCAGCAGTAGTTGCAGCTCCGCGCCGACCCTATCCGGGTCTTCCAACGAGGCGGCCCGGGCGCGCTCCGTCATGTGCGCGCGCACGGCCGTCACGTGATCGCGCGCGTAGGGGAGGGCCGTGTTGAACTGACCGCCCAGCTCGAAGCTCGCCGCCACGAGCGGACAGCCGCGGAAGTCCGGGGTCTGCGCCCACGACTCGAGCAGGTCGAACACCGCGAGGATCTGCTCGATCGGGGTTACGGCCGCCTCGTCGGCCCGCGCCAGCCAGGCGGCGCGCTCGACGCGACGCTGCTCGAGGACCGCCTTCACGAGGGCGTCCTTCGACGGGAAGTGGTGATAGAGCGTCATCCGCGCCACACCGGCGCGAGCGATGATCTCGTTGATGCCGACGTTCGGGACGCCGCGGGCGTAGAAGAGCCGCGCCGCGGTGTCGAGCAGGCGTTCCGCGGCGCCGGGTGTGGTGGGATCGGCCATGCGCGATTATACAGACCGGTACGTCAAGAGACTGGGCCCCGAGGCACGTTCTCGGCCGCGCCCGGCTCCGGCGCCCTGAACTCCGCTAGGCGGCTTCCGGCCGCCTGGCCCAACGTGACGTAGTCGATGGTGATCGTCACGAAACGGAAGCCGCGCTCCACGGCCCGCCGGGCGAACTCCACGCTGCCGGTATGGATGCCCGCCACCTTGCCGTGCGCCCGACAGGCCTGGAGGATGCGTTCCACGGCCGCCATCTGCCGCGGGTCGGTCGAGTCGATGCGGGGAGGCGCGCCGACCGCGTAGCTGAGGTCGGCCGGTCCGACGTACAGACCGGTCAGGCCGGGCGTGGCGGCGATGGCGTCGAGCTGCTCGAGGCCGGGGGCCGTCTCGACCATCGCGAAGAGCGCCAGTTGGTCGTTGGCGCGCTCGTGCTGGTCGGCTCCGTGCACCAGGCCCGCCCGCAACGGCCCGTAGGAGCGGCGCCCCGCGGGCGGGTAGAGGGCCGCCGCAACGGCGGCGGCGGCCTCGGCGGCGGACTCGACCATGGGCACGACCACGCCCATCGCGCCCAGGTCGAGGGCGCGCATGATCTGGGCCGCGTCGTTGCTCGGCACGCGCACGAGCGGCACGGCCGCCGAACCGGACACGGCCTGAAGCAGCCGCGGCAGGTCGGCGAGGGAGGCGGCACCATGCTGCAGGTCGAACGTGACGCTGTCGTAGCCTCGCCGGGCGATCACCTCGGCGGAGAGGCCGTCGCCCAACCCCAGCCAGGCGTTCGCCGTGGCGCGCCCGGCGCGCCAGGCAGCCAGTAACGGGTTCTCTAGCATGGACGATGATACGCCGCGGGGGCGCCGGGCCTCGGTCCGCGAACGGGAGGCGTCAGGGGGCGTCGGGCAGGAGCCGGTGCAGCTCGCCGGCCGTGTCGGCGCGGGTCAGCCCGTCCACCAGCAGGTGCAGGTAGACGAAGCCGGCGTACGGCGCCCACGGCGCGACCTGGTCAGCGACCCACTCGTAGCTGGGCTTGCCCGGTTCGCCGAGGAAGCGCGCGAGGCCGTTGCGGGCGCCGGAGTCGCCGTCGGGGTAGACGTCGAGGCGACCGGCGGCGCGCAGCAGCACGTACTCGGCCGTCCACCTGCCGACGCCGTAGAGGGCCGTCAGGCTCTTGAGCGCGTCGGGCGAGGGGAGCCGCTCGACTGCCGCCAGGTCGAGGTCGCCCCCGTGGACCGCAGTGGCCAGCTCTATGAGCGTGCGCGCCTTGGCGCGACTGAAGCCCATCGCGCCGATGGCGTCGGCGTCGGCGCCGACCAGGTCGGCCGCGGACGGGAGGGCGAGCGGCCCCGCCTCCCGGAACGCGGTGAGGTACGGCAGGTCGGGCCCGTAGGCGCGCGCCAGGCGCTCCAGCAGCTGGAGGCCGAGCGACAACGTGACCTGTTGGCACGGGACCGCGTTCATCAGCCCCTCGAAGAGGCCCGGGTAGCGGGGCGGCTTCAGGCCCCGGAGCCGCCCGACCAGTGGCGCGAGCCGCGGGTCGCTCGCGGCCATGGCGTAGAAGCCGGAGAGGTCGCGGTCCAGCCCGAGCAGGCTGGTGACGGCGCGCTCGCCTCCCAGGCGCAGCGCCGCGGCGTCGGCCGCGCCGGTGACGTCGACGCGCACGGCCGACTGCCCGTCGAGCGCGCGGATCTCGACGAGGAACGGCGCCGGCAGGACCCCACCCGAACTGGCGGCCGGCATCACGCGCCGCAGCACGCTGCCGTCCCAGACGTCGATCCGGTTGTGGCGCCTCCGCTGCAGGGCCATGGCCGTGAGGTCGAGGCGGAAGGGCGCGACTGCGGCGACCTCAGTGCCGACCGTGACGGCGTCAGCGCCCTTGTTCGTGCTCTGGTGGGCTCTCGCTGGCAACTGGCCACCTCCGGCCCGATGCTAAGGCCCGGCGGGACACCGGCGCGTAACGACCGTACCGTCTCGCCGGCCGGGCGAGACCGCGGCACCAGGACCCGAACTGGGGAAGCGACACCGGCGTGGCAACGATTCGGCCCCCGCTCGCTCGGCCACGCCGGGTCTGGCATCAGGCTCCACCTTCCGCGGGGGCGGCTGCCATGACCTCGGTGGATGCCTGGCGCCCTGCCCGGCCTGGCCGGTCGCGCCCGCGACCGCCTGCTAACATGGTGCCCACGTCATCGGCGCGGCCGCGCCTGCCCAACCCACCGGCGCGCCTGCACCGACGGCCACGCCACCCGTCGGCGAGCCCGTCCGGGCGTGGCGCAGAGAGCCGGAGGAACCATGACCGACCCGTTCGAACAGCGGCTGAGCGCGCGCACCAGGGGCGTCACGTCCTCGGCCATCCGCGAGATCCTCAAGGTGGCCAGCCGGCCCGACATCACCTCCTTCGCCGGTGGACTACCCGCGCCCGAGTACTTCCCGATCGACGCCATGCGCGCCGCCGCCGACCGCGTCCTGTCGAACTACGGTCGGCAGGCCCTGCAGTACGCCGCCACCGAGGGAGTCGGCGAGCTGCGCGAGCTGATCGCGGCCACGGTCAGCGCGCAGGAGCCTGCCGCGCCGGTGACCGCCGAGAACGTGATCCTCACGACCGGCTCGCAGCAGGCGCTCGACCTGGTCGCGAAGGTGCTCCTCGACCCGGGCGACCTGGTCGTGACGGAGGACCCGTCCTACCTCGGCGCGCTCCAGGCGTTCCGCCTGTTCCAGGCGAGCTACGCCCCGGTCGCGATGGACGACGAGGGGGTGGAGCCGGACGCGCTCGCCGCCGCGCTCGCCCGGAACCCGAAGTTCGCCTACCTACTGCCCACCTTCCAGAACCCGACCGGGCGCACCATGGGGCGCGAGCGCCGCGAGACCGTGGCGCGGCTGGTGGAGCGGCACCGCGTGCCGCTCGTCGAGGACGACCCGTACGGCGCCATCTACTTCGAGCGACCCGCCGGACCGTCGCTGCGTTCGCTGGCACCCGACTGGACGCTGGCGCTCGGCACGTTCTCCAAGACGTTGGCGCCGGGACTGCGGCTCGGCTGGGTCGTCGGGCCGGCCGCCTGGGTCGCGCGGTTGGCCCAGGTCAAGCAGTCCGCCGACCTGCACACCTCGACCCTCTCGCAGTACGTCGCCCTCGAGGTGCTCAAGTCGGGAGCCCTCGAGCCCCACCTCGAGGTGCTCAGGGGCGTCTACCGCGAGCGGTGCGAGGCCATGCTCCAGGCGCTCGGGGAGCACTTCCCGGCCGGGTCGCGCTGGACCGTGCCGACGGGCGGCATGTTCGTGTGGGTCGAGCTGCCGAGCGGCGTCGACGTGTCGCCGCTGCTGCCCAAGGTCGTTGCCGAGGAGCGGGTCGCCTACGTGCCAGGCGCCCCGTTCCACCCGAACGGCGGCGGCCTGAACACCATGCGGTTGAACTTCACCCACGCTCCCGCCGAGGTCGTGCGCGACGGCGTCGCGCGGCTCGGCAGGGCGCTCACGCGCGCGCTGGAGGCCGCTCCCGCCTGAGATCGGGGGTGAAGCCGGGCTCAGCCTTCCGCCGTCAGCCACTCGGGGATGCGGGCGTACTCCAAGACGGCGTCGAGTTCCCGGCGCAGGTCGTCGTCGACCTGGGCGCCGGGAGCGCGCACGTGGGCGTCGTCGATGGCGCCGCGCCGGCGGTAGACCTCCTTGCGGATGGCGAGCCCGACGCCCGGCTGGAACTCGTAGCGGAGCAGCGCGCAGCTGCGGTAGAAGAGGTCGCGCGCGGCCAGGCGCTGGGCGGCCGTGCCGTCCCGGTAGGCGCCCACGACGCGCACCAACAGCTCTGGGAACGAGAAGCCGGTCATGATCCCGTCGGCGCCGCTCTCGAGTTCCTCGACGAGGTACGTGCCGCCCAGACCGCCCAGCACCGCCAGCTCGGCGCCGGCCTCGCGCTTGAGGGCCCGCACCTTCGGGCCGGTCGGCGGCTCCTCGAGCTTGATGGTCGTGACGCTCTCGAGCTCGCGGTTCAGGCGCAGCGCGAGGGCCACGCTCAAGCGCACGCCGGTCGCGGCCGGGTAGTCGTGGATCACGACCTGCGCACCGGTGTGCCTGATGGCGGCGTCGAGCGCCGTGAACTGGGCCGTCACGGCGGCGTCGTTCTGCGTGGCGGGCGCCACGAGGAGCCCGGCCGCCCCTAGCTCGAGGGCCCGCAGGCCGCGCATGATCCCGAGGTCGGTGCCGCCGGCGCTGGCGCCGGCGTAGACCGGCACGCGCCCGGCCGCGGCCGACACGGTGACCGTGACCACCCGGTCCTGCTCGGCCTCGCTGAGCTTGGGCGCCTCGCCGAGGACGCCCAGGACGGTGAGGCCGTCGACGCCCAGGCGGATGAGGAAGTCCGTGAGGCGGGCGAGGGACTCCTCGTCTAGCCGGCCGGTCGCGGTGAAAGGGGTCGGCATTATCGTGTGCACGCCGGTGATCGTCATGACGTCGCTCCTCGTTGGCGCCGTCACTCCCACTCGTCGAGGCGGGAGCGGAGGCGGCGCCGATCGCTCCGCGCGTAGTGCCGCGCCATGTCGAGCGTCGCGTGGCGCAGGTGGTCTTGAACCAGGCCAAGGTCGCCCGTCTGCCGGTACAGCCGCGTGCCGGCCGAGTGCCTGAGCGCATGCACCCCCTTGAACTCTATCTCGGCGCGCGCGCACAGCTTCTCCAGGCGGTTGAACACGCCGAACTGCGATCGCAGCTCCAGCACGTGGGGGCGCGGGACGCCGCTCAGGTCCATGGCGCGCCGGTAGGTGAGGAGCGCCTCGGCCAGCCTGGGGGTGAGGTCGACGGGAGCGGTCTTGTTGCCCTTGCCGGACCGCACCGTCAGCCTCGCGGCGCGCAGGTCGACCGCGTCCCACGTGAGCGCCAACATCTCGCTCACCCGCAGGCCGCCGTGTGAGCCCAACAGCAGGATCACGCGCTCCTGCTGGTCGCGGGCCGCGGCCTGCAGCTCGATCAGCTCGTACTCCGTGTAGTGCCGCGTGCCGGTGCTCTCGGCGGCGTGGCTGGCGGCGCGGCCGATGCGCACGTCTCGGAACGGATCGGCGTCGGTCGCGCCGGCCCATGCCAGGGCGCCGTAGAGGGCGCGGCCTGCCGCCACGCGCAGCGAGGCGGTGGCGGGGGTGAGCGGACCGCCCTTCGCCCTGCGGCCCCGCCGCGACCCGGCGGGCTCCGCCGCCAGCAGCTCGTCCCGTTCGCCGGCCAGCAGGCGCTGGACGTAGAGCGGCCCGGCGTCGCGGCCGGGCCGCAGGAGGTTCTCGCCCTGCCACATCGTCAGGAGCTCGTGCAGGCCGCGGCGGTATGCGCGCAGCGTGTGCTTGCTCGTGGTCACGCCGCTGACTCCCCTGAGCGTGAGGTGTGCCTCCACGAGCTCCCAGAGCGCCTCCTCGTCCCGTTCCGAGGCGGCCTTCACGGCGTGGCGCCGGAGCGCCTCCTCGGATAGGCCCTGGAGCCGCGCCACGCGCTGCAAGCGCGTGGCGCGGGACAGCTCGAGCGACGTGATGGGGGAGGGGGTCATGGCGTCAGCGTACGCGGGCGGAGCCGGCGCGCACCGTGAGGTGCCTCGCATTATCAAATCGGTGGTACGGGAACCAACGCCCTCACCACACCGCCCCCCTCGCCACCCCGACCCGACCGCCGACACACCGAGCGCTCGGTCACACTCTGGGGGCGGCGCCCGCCCTAGCGGCGGTAGCATCGGGGCATGGACCCATTCCTCAGCGGAGACGTCGCTGGCGCAGCCCCACTGGTATCGGCCTGGCTGCGCGGTCACGAGCACCTCGTCACGAACATCGAACGCTGGACCGCCGACCTGCCCGCCGAGGGCTGGTGGTGGACGCCCGCGCCCGGCAGCGTGAACCCGATCGCGGGGATCGTGAGGCACGTGGGGGGCTCAAGCCTGCGGCTCTGGCGCTACGCCAGCGGCGGCGAGGTCGACGAGGCGTTGCGGGCAGCCGGCCCGCACGAGCTGGAGGTGGACCACGCCGACCCGGCGGAGGTCCTCGCCACCTGCCTGGCGCGCCTGAAGGAAGTGGGGGAGGGGTTGCGGGCTTACGACCTGAGCGACGCCGACAAGGTCCGCCACGTCGGGCGCAAGCAGATCCCAGTAAGGAGCGTCCTCATCATCCAGCACCTGCTCGAGCACGGCCACGCCCACGCCGCCCAGATCATCGTGGGCCGCAAGCTGTGGGATTCGGGCGCCTGCCGCTAGCCGGCGGGCGAGCTCAACGTAGGGCCGCCAGGATCGTGGCGGCGTTGAAGCGCAACAGGCTCTCGTAGTCGGTCGGGCCGGGCGCGCCACCGATCGGGTCGAGCGTGGCCAACGCCACGCCGGCGCTCTCCGCGACGACCTCGGCGGACCGGGGGTCGAGTTGCCGCTCGGCGAACACCGCCTTGGCACCGGCCGCCCTGACGGCCGCGACCGCCTCGGCGACGTACCGCGGGCTCGGCTCCCGGCCCGGGAAAGGTTCCAGCGACAGTACGAGGTCGAGCCCGTACCGCTCCGCGAAGTAGGGCCAGGCGTCGTGGAAGGGCACGAACGGAGCCCCGCGCACCGGCGCGAGCGTGGCGGCGATCTCGGCGTCGAGGGCCAGTAGGTCGGCGCGGAGCCGCCCCAGCGCCGCGTGATACGCCCCGCCGTTGGCGGGGTCCAGGCGCGCGAGCTCCTCGGTCACCACCTCGGCGGCCGCAAGCATGAGCGTCGGGTCGAGCCAGACGTGAGGGTTGATGCCAGCGTGCTCGTGGCCGGCGTGACCGGCGTAGGACTCCTCTGGCTCGCCACCTGGTCCATGCCCGGCGCCGGGAGGGTCGACATCGACCCGCTCCATCACGACCACGGTGGGCACGTCCGGCGCCGTCGCCGCCACCAGCCTGGCCAGCCAGCCGTCCACGCCGCCGTTCATCACGATCAGCTCGGCCCGGGCGAGTCCCGCCGCCTGCGACGGAGTCGGGTCGAACGAGTGCGGCGACGCTCCCGGCGGCAACAGCGTCGACACGCTGACCAGTTCGCCGCCCAGGCGCGCCACGATGTCCGCGTACGGCGATATCGACACGGTGACGCGCAGGGGCGCCCGCGCGGCCGCCAGCGGCAGGACCGACACCGTGGCGACGAGGACAGCCAAGGCCAAGCCGCGCGCCGCCGACCACCTGGCGCGGGGAGCGCGTCGCCGCGCCGCGTCCCGTGGCGACCCCGCGGTCGCGTGGCGCATCCCGTTCACGGTCGCCATGCAATCACCCACCGCGCGGGGTGTCAAGGCGGGGCACGGGCGGACCGGCCGGCGGCCCGAGCCACCCGCCGGGGGCGGACCCGCTCGCGACCGGCGAGGCCATCAGACTGTAGGCTGGTGGTGGCAGGACCGGTCGGCTGGAAGTGACGGTCGCCTGCGAGTTGGAGGAGCCATGCCCAGCAACCAAGCCGAGCGGTTGAGCGAGGTCGAACTAGACGCCCTGTGGACCATCTACGAGGGCCACAGCCTGGTGATCGAGTACCCGCAGCAGACCGGCACCGACCCGTACGCGCACGCCATCATGGCGGTCGCGTACGAGGACGACGAGGCGGTGGCCGAGGTTGCCGAGATAGCGCTCGACGTGGCGCAGAGCCTCATCGCGGCGGGCCTGCTCCGGCGCAGCGAGGACGGACCCGTGCTGGACGAGTCCAGCTGGTTCGACGACGAGCTCGGCTTCACGGTCAACGCCGAGGAGTACGTCCTCAGCGACGCCGGCACCCAGGTCATCGAGGCCACCGCGGACGGCGCCGGTGCCGTCGGTGCCGGTGACGACGAGGACGACTGGGACGACGACGAGGACGACTGGGACGACGACGAAGAAGACGAGGACGACTGGGACGTGGACGAGGAAGACGAGGACGACTGGAGCGACGACGAGGACGAGGACGACGAGGACTGAACCCCCGCACCGGCCGCCCTCACGGCGCCGGCGGCCCGGGGGGCGGACCCCCCTCATGGCCGCCGGCGCACGTAGAGCCACCACCCGCGGAACGGCTAGCTGAAGCCGACCACGTGAGGGACCAACGCCGCCGGCGCTAGCGGACCAACGGCGCCGGCCATGGATCGCCGGCGCCTTGCCACCCCAGCCGAGTCACCCCGCCAGCAACCAGCTCGCGCCACGGTCGGACCGGTCGGCGCCCTAGCCGCCGGCGCCGCCGCGTGATGCTCGGGCGCCTTCCCCATCGCTCGCGGATCATGTTTGATAAGACGACTTATCAAATCGTATATTCGCTCCGCCCATATGCGGTTTTTCGCACTCTAGGTTCCTTCCCCCAATTCCGCGCACCAAGAACGGGTATCCGCTCCTTCCGCCGAACGTGTGCACGGAAGCACGGGTCCTCGGCCCGCTCGCTCGACCGTGGTCGACGGTGATAGACGGCGATAGACGGTGATCGACCGCGGCCCCGACGGGCGGCACGACGAGCGGCGCCACCGGCGAGGCAGCGCGAGCGGCCCCGCGCAGGAGCTGTGCGCCGCGGCCCCAGGCCGGGCTCGGGCGCCGAGCCGGGCGCCGAGCCGGGCGCGCGCGCCGTCCTCGAGGGACGCGCGTCGGAGCGAGCGAGCCCGTCGACGCTCCTCGGGGCGGGAACCCGTCGGCGGTATTTGATAACCCACTGGTCGGACCACGGACGGAGGTGGTCGGGCCACCCCCTGCGTGGTCCGACCAACCCTCCACAGGTCGGACCACTCCTGCTATGCTTCAGGGACGCCCCGCCCGCGACAGCGTCGGCGCGCCTGGAGCGACATGAGCGAAGCCACCCCGAACCGGGTCATAGAGCAAGCCCGCGACGCCTTGGCGACCTTCGTCAGGAACTCGCCCGAGGGCACGAAGCTGCCTCCCGAGCGGCAGTTGGCGCAGCGCCTCGGGGTCTCGCGCACCACGCTCCGCGACGGGGTGAGCCGCCTCGCCCTACTGGGCCTGTTGGAGGTCCGTCACGGCGACGGCACCTACGTCCGGGCTCCGTCGGCGGGCCACCTCGTCCCGCTCCTGAGGCCGCTGGTCGACGGCAACGCCACCACGCTGGGCGAGCTGTTCGAGCTCAAGCGCCACCTGGAGCCGACGGTTGCGGCGCTGGCCGCCCTGAACTGCAGCGAGGAGACGGCCGCGGCCCTCCGCGCGGCGATATCGCGGGACCGCAACGACCTCGCAGGGGGCGGGACCGCGAACCGCCGTACCACGCGCCGCAGCGCACAGCGCAGGCAGGTTCACGACCTGATCGCGGAGGCCGCGGGGCCCTCGCTGCTCGTGGCCCTGGTGACCGTGGCCAACGAACTCATCGGCCAGCAGCTGACGGAGGACCTGACGCCGAGCCAACGCCGGCTGGCGGTGGAGCAGCTGTCGGCGGTGGTGGAGGCGATCGCCGCCGGCGAGGCCGAGGCCGCCAGGGGGGCGGCGGAACTCTACCTGAACTCGTTGGCCCGCGCCGCCCGCGGCGACGGCCGCACGCGCGACGCTACGCCACGAGGCGGGGCGGCGGTGGAGCCGGCCTAGGCGCGCTTCTGGCGCACCATGTACGCCCCGTGCTGGATGCGGCTGAAGCGCTCGCGCTGTTCCGACAACCGCTCCATGGCCCGCGTGACCCGTTCAGGGCTGATACCGAGCCTCTCGGCCAGGTCGAGGCTCCTGACGATGGCCGGCGTACCGGGACGCAGGAGGTAACCCTCGAGGAAGGCGACGTCGTCCTCGACGCTCGCGGTGGGGGCGGGCGCCTCGACCGCCCGCTCGCCCGGCGCCTCCGCTCCGTCCCGCGTGGCGCCTAGGCCCCTGAGCACCTCGGCCTCGGGGTCTATCAGCGCCGCCTGGACGGCCGCGGTCGTGGCGGGCGCACGCCGGCGGGCGACGGGCACCGGCCCGCCGTCCGCGAGGTGGACCTCGCCAGACCGGTCGAGGCGCGGCGCCGGGATGGCTGCCGCCTGCGGTCCAGCCGAGACGCCGGGCGCACCGCGCGACCGCTGGTCGTGGGAGAGCCGCGGGCCGAAGGTGCTGGGATCGTCGGGGGTAAGGGCCCCTCCCCCACCAGCCGCCGCACGCTCGCGGCCGATGCCCAAGCGCAGCCCGAGTCGGCTCATGACGCCGAGGCGGGCGCCCCTCGCGGGCGGCCGCGTGGGCTCGTCGTGCAGTGACCCGAAGGTGGGCAAGGACTCGACCGCCGACTCCACGTCCACCTCGGGGGCCGCTTCCGCCCGGTCCCCGCGCACGGCGAGGTTCGCCGCGCCCAGGACCGGCGCGGCCGGCGCGGGCGGAACGTCGTTCCTGAGGCCGGGCAGCGAGGCACCGGGGTTGGCCCTGGCGGAACTCCCTACCACTGGCGCAGGCGCGACTCCGGCCGCTGGGCGTGGGGCGACGGGCCGGAAGTCGCGAGCGGCGCCCGCCCCCGACCGCTCTGGCGCGGCCGACGGGGTCGGGGTCGACAGCGGCTCGGCGCGCACCGTCCCGTTTGCGGAACGCCTGTAGGCGCGCACGACCGTGTCGGGGAAGTCGGGGTCCTGCGCGCCCTCCGGGGCGTTGGCGGCCCGCACCGGATCGAGGGAGTGCCACTGCGGGTTCTCCCGCCTCGCCCACACGTTGTGAGCAGACAAGCGGTCCTTCGGGCGCACGTCGCCGGTGCCCGGCTGCGCGGGGATGCCGCCTTCGATCCGGATACGGACCACCGGATCAGCAGGGGCCCGAGCGGCGGTCCGCTCCGGCGCGGGGTCGTCGCGCCGCCGGCGTTGAGGGCGGCCAGGCGCGAGCTCCTCGACGGCGCCGGCGAAACGCTCGACCTTGATGGCGGGAACGGGCCGCCCGACGTCGGGCGCGGGGTCGCGACGGGCTGCCGCGGCTTGCGCCACCTCCCGGTCGATGGCGTCGGCCCAGTCTGAGGCGCGGCGGCGTGGGCCGGGTTGCGCTGGCGGGGCGGCCGGGAGCGGCGCGGCGCGGACGCCGGCGGCGGGCGCCGGACGCGGCTGACCGGCCGAATGGCGGCCCCGCTCGCGGCGCTTCGCGGCGACGTGGAGGCCATCCGCGGCGAACTCGAAGTGCAGGCAGTCGTTGGCCCTGAGACCGTGGGCGGCGAAGTAATCGCCGAACCCGCCCAGTGTGCGCGGCGGCGAGAACTCGAGCTGGAGCTCTCCCCCATCGCTCTGCGCGACCAAGGCGCCCGGCCCGAACCGCCCGAGTAGCGCCAGCGGCAGCTGCACCGAGCCGCTCTTGACGCACCAACTCGTGAGGTCGAGGACGTAGGTCTGGGCCGCCCGCGACTCCGCCGCAGGCGGGCTACCGGGGTTATGCATCGAGCGCTCGGCGGCCATGCGTACACTTTGCCACATCCGGAGGCCCAGGTGGTCAAGTTTGTCCGGCCAGAACGGTGCGAACCCTACGATGTCACCGCTCTCGGCCCCGCCCTCACTATATGCGGGAACGGATAGCCTGCTAGGCATGACGTCCAGGACGCTCAAACTGCCGGCGCGCCGGCCCCGAAGGAGAACGGGTTGAGGCGCCGAACCGTCCCGCGCGCTCACCGCTCCTCGGCTTGACGGCGTAGTATCCTTCCTTCCCTCGCGCCCGGCGCGGCCCGCCGGCCGACGACCCGAAGGGCCGACGACCCGAAGGACCATCCCGCCATGAAGCGCAGACACTCCGCCGCCATGCCGTTCATCCTCGTGACCGTGCTCATCGACGTGCTCGGCATAGGGCTCCTCATACCCGTGCTCCCCGAGCTGGTCACGGAGCTCGCGGGCGGCGACCTCAGCACGGGGTCCGCCTACTACGGCTGGTTCATCGCCGTCTACGCGGCGATGCAGTTCGTCTTCGCCCCCGTCCTGGGCGGCCTGGCGGACCGCTACGGCCGGCGGCCCGTCCTCCTCCTTTCCCTCCTCGGCTCCGGCATCGATTACCTGGTCATGGCCGTCGCGCCCAACCTCGCGATCCTGTTCATCGGTCGCGTCGTCGCCGGTATCACCGGCGCCAACGTCACCGCTGCCAACGCCTACATCGCCGACGTGAGCCCGCCAAGCGAACGCGCCAAGAACTTCGGACTGATCGGCGCCACCTTCGGCGTCGGCTTCATCGTCGGTCCCGCCCTCGGTGGCGTCCTGGCCGGCTTCGGCCTGCGGGCGCCGTTCTACGCGGCGGCCCTGCTCGCGCTGGTGAACTGGCTCTACGGCTACTTCGTCCTCCCCGAGTCGCTCGAAGACGCCAACCGCCGCCCCTTCTCGTGGCGGCGCGCCAACCCGCTGGGGTCGCTCAAGTCGGTGGGCCGGTACCTGCTCGTGCGAGACCTCGCCTTCGCCTACGTCTGCCTCGGCTTGGCCCAGAACGCGATGGTGGCCACCTGGGTGCTCTTCACGACCTACCGCTTCGGCTGGACCCCGTTCGTCAACGGGCTCACCCTCGCGCTGGTCGGCGCCCTCTCGGCCCTGGTGCAAGGGGTGCTGGTCCGCAGCCTGGTTCCCCGCCTCGGGGAGCGCCGCGCGATCCTCGTCGGCATCGCCAGTTCGGCCGTCGCCTACGCCGTCTACGGCGCAAGCCCGGTCGGGTGGGTCATGTTCGTGGGCATCGTGGTCGGGAGCTTCGGGAGCCTGGCGGGCCCGGCGGCCCAATCGCTCATCTCGCGCACGGTGGCGCCCAACGAGCAGGGCGAGGTGCAGGGCGCGCTCGCAAGCCTGCTCAGCCTGACGGGCGTGGTGGGGCCGCTGGTCGGGACCATGCTGTTCGCCAGGCTTACGCGCGCCGACGCGCCTTACGAGCTGGCGGGGGCCCCGTTCTACCTAGGGGCCGTCCTCCTCGCGGTCGCCGCGGCCGTGGCCGCGCGAGCCTTCGCCAGGCACCCGGCTTCGGACTGACCTATAATCGCCGCGCCTTGGACCCGACCAGATGACCGCCCCCTCCGGCCGCCCGCGCGGCCTCCGCCGCAGGCGCCCCGCGCCGTCCCCCGCCCAGGTGATCGCCTTCACCTTCGCCGGGGCCATCCTCGCGGGAACGCTGCTCCTGCTGCTGCCCGTGGCGCACGCTCCCGGGGCGGACGTGACCTTCCTCGACGCCCTGTTCACGGCCACGAGCGCCGTGTGCGTCACGGGCCTCAGCGTGGTCGACGTCGGGACCGTGTTCAGCGGCTTCGGGCAGGTGGTGGTGATGCTCCTCATCCAGGTGGGCGGCCTCGGTATCGTCACCTTCGGGGCGCTGGTCGCCATCGCGACTAGGCGGCGCGTGGGCTTCCAACAGCGCCTGGGGCTGCAGAGCCAGATGCGGACGTTCGAGGTCGGCGGCGTCGTGAAGCTCCTACGGCGGATCCTCCTGGTTGCGCTGGTCTTCGAGCTCGTCGGCGCCCTGCTGCTCTGGCTGCCGTTCGCGCGCCACGAGGCCGACGTGTGGCGCGGCGCGTTCCAGGCCCTCTTCCACGCGGTGAGCGCCTTCAACAACGCGGGCTTCTCGCTCTACCGCGACAACCTCGCGGCGTTCGTCGTCGACCCGTACGTCAACCTCGTCATAGCCGCCCTGATCGTGGCCGGCGGCATCGGCTTCTTCGTGACCGTCAACGTGCTGCGCCACGCCCGCCGCGGGCGCCGCGCCAGGCTGACCCTGCACACCCAGATCGTCCTGGCCGCCACCGCGCTGCTGATAGGCGTTGGCTTCCTCACCATATTGGCGATGGAGTGGACCAACCCCGCCAGCCTCGGACCACTGAGCCCGTTCGGCAAGGCGCTGGCGGCCTTCTTCCAGTCCGTGACGCCGCGCACCGCGGGCTTCTCCACGCTCGACTACGCCCAGTTCAGGCCCGCCACCCTGATGTTCACGATGCTGCTCATGTTCGTGGGCGGTAGCCCCGGCAGCACCGCCGGCGGCATCAAGACCGTCACCTTCGTCGTGCTCGTCGGCAGCGCCCTCAGCCAGGCCCGGGGGCGGGGCGAGCTGACGCTCTTCGGTCGCCGCATCTCGAGCCGCAACGCCGTGCAGGCCAGCGCCACCGCCCTGCTCGGCATCCTGCTCGTGGGCGCCGCGATCACCGTGCTCCTCGTCACCGAGCCGCAGCTGCGCTTCGAGCGCACGGCCTTCGAGGCCGTGTCGGCCTTCGCAACCGCCGGCCTGAGCGCCGGCGTGACCCCGCTGCTGACCAACACGGGGCAGGTGGTCATCATCTGCCTGA
This sequence comes from Trueperaceae bacterium, assembly GCA_019454765.1. NCBI lineage: Bacteria > Thermotogati > Deinococcota > Deinococci > Trueperales > Trueperaceae > Trueperaceae bacterium. The sequence goes on from JACFNR010000021.1 coordinate 24,491, forward strand.
TGTACTTGGGGCGCATCGGCCCGCTGACGCTCGCGACTGCGCTGGCTCGCAGCACCCACGACACCGCCTTCGAGTACCCTCATGAAGAAGTCCTCGTCGGTTGACGCGGGCGCCCCGTGCGCCCTGGAGGTCGCATGAAGGCCCAGCAGTTCTTCGTCATCGGCGCCGGTCGCTTCGGCGCCGGCGTGGCGACGACCCTCTACGAGTTCGGGCACGAGGTCGTGGTCGTCGACGCCCGCGAGACCGCGGTCAAGGCGGTCATGGACCACGTGACACACGCGGTGGTGGCGGACGCCACCAACGAGGAGACCCTGCGGAAGCTCGGCATCGCCAACTTCGACACCGTCGTCGTGGCGATCGGCACCAACCTCGAGGCCAACATCCTGGCGACGGTCGCCGCCAAGTCGAGCGGCGTGAAGCGCGTCATCAGTAAGGCGACCACCGAGCAGGCCGCTCGCGTGCTCGAGCGCGTGGGCGCGGACCTGGTGGTGAGGCCGGAACACGACATGGGCGTGCGCCTGGGGCAGCAGCTGGCCTCGCCGGGCATCGTCGACGCCTTCAACCTCGGCGAGGTCCACGGGGTCGTCGAGGTGGAGGCCGGCAAGAAGCTGGTGGGTCGCCTCGACGAGCTGCGGCTCCCGAACCGTTTCGCCGTGACGGTGATCGCCGTGAACCGCGGCGGCGAGGTGACCATCAGCCCGGGCGCCGACTACGCCGTGCGCGAGGGCGACCGCCTGGTGATCATCGGGGGGAACGCGGCTATCGCCAAGCTGCGGCGGTTCCTCGCCGAGTGAGCCTCGCGGCCCGGCCTAGCGGACGACGAGCCGCGCCAGGCCACGCACGCCCGCACCCATGCTCTCCGCGAGGTAGAGCTCCAACCGACCGAACGAGTCGTGCTTGAACTCGAGCGTGATGGCCCAAACGCCGTTGGCCGCCCGCCAGTCTCCGTGCGCCAGTCCGGCGGGCGCGTAGCTCTCCACCAGGGCCGACAGCCGCTCGGCCAGGTAGGCCACGCCTACGCTATCGACCTCGAAGCAGACCTCGACCAGGTCGGTGGCGCCGCCCTCGCAGGGGATCTCGTCGGCGTGGAACGTGAGCAGCATGTCGCTCACGACCATGCTGTAGGGTCCCGCCTCGACGTCGCCCTCGCCGAGCGCCCACGGCGCGAGGAGGAACAACGACAGGAGGACGATGAGGGATCTCGGCATGTGGGCTGACCGCGGCGACGCCTCCCGTGGGGGCGTCGCGTCCGGCCATCATCTTGCCATCCGACCACCGCGCCATGGTGAAAAGCCGGGCGGGCCGCGGCGCCCGCGCCCGCGGACGTTACAATCGGCGCACCGCCACCGGTAGACG
>JACFNR010000021.1:25946-34254 GCA_019454765.1 Trueperaceae bacterium
CGGGCCGAGCGGGGCCGCCCGTGCGCGGCGCGCAGAGAGGGGCGTGAGCACCTTGACTCCTCAACCAGCGGCACCGGGCGGCGCGCCGGGGCCCGAGCTAGAGGCGCTGCGGCTGCGCCTGGAGGAGTCGGGCTACTTCCGCGTGCTCCGCCGGCTCCTCCGGCGGGATGCGTACGTCGACCCTCGCTCGGCGCCGGTGGGCGCCAGGCTCTTCACGGCCCTGTACGTGGACACGGAGACGACGGGCCTCGAACCCGGCGCGGACAAGGTGATCGAGCTCGGCATGCTCGCCTTCGACTACGACCTCGCCGGTAACGTCTACGGCGTGCGGGACGCTTTCGAGGGGCTCGAGGACCCCGGCCGCCCCCTGCCGCAGGAGGTTGTCGACATCACCGGGATCACCGACGCGGACGTGCGTGGGCGGCGGTTCGACGACGCCGCCGTCGCGGGCGCGTTGGCGGCCGCCGACCTCGTGATCGCGCACAACGCCGCGTTCGACCGGCCGTTCCTGGAACGGCGCTTCCCGGCCTTCGCCGCCAAGCCGTGGGCGTGTTCGCAGCGCGACGTGCCGTGGCGCGACCTCGGCTACCCGTCGAGCAGCCTCGAGTACCTGGCGTTCAGGCGCGGCTTCTTCTTCGACGGCCACCGCGCCATCGTCGATTGCCGGGCAGGCTTGGAGCTGCTGGCCGTGCCCCTTCCCGACGGCGGTCCCCCGCCCCTGCTCGAGTTGCGGCGCTCCGCCCTCAAGCGAACAGTGCGGCTGTGGGCCGAGGGCGCGCCGATAGCGAAGAAGGATCTACTCAAGGCCCGCGGCTACCGCTTCAACGGCGCGAGCAGGGTCTGGTGGCGAGAGCTACCAGTCGAGGATCACGACGCCGAACTGGCGTGGCTCGCGGCGGAGGTCTACGGCCGGGCCACGACCCTGCCCTACCGCGAGCTCGGAGCGGCGGAGCGCTACTCCGCCCGCGTCCCGGAGTCGTTGCCGGCCGACGCCGCGCGCCGCTGAGGGCGCGCGTCGGGCCGTCCGGGCGTCGAGGCGGGGCAGGCGGCGGCGCCCCGACCCGCGCCCCCGGGCAACGAGAGAGGGTGCGTGCGCAATAACGGAATTGCGCACGCACCCTGAACCAAGCGAGGTCGCCCGGCGGCGGCCGGGCACGGCATCACTCCAGGCCGAGGGCCTGACGCTTGGCGTAGACGCCGGCGGCGTCGAGCGGCGTGGCGCGCTGGGCGGCAACCTCGTCGGCGGTGAAGGCCGCGAAGCCCTCCGGCAGCGCCGCGCCGTTGTCCCACGCCACGGCGGCGTAGTTGAGCACGTCGGCGACCTGTTGGTCGTCGAACATCGCGCCCCAGGGCGTCATCACGCTGTTGTAGGCCATGCCGTTGATGTTGACGGCACCCTGCAGGCCGTAGAGCACGACGTCGATGACGTACTCCCTGGAGCCGTCGAGCGCCAGGACGTCGGGCAGGTGACCGGCGAGGGGCGGGAACGCCCCGGGTATCCCCTGGCCGTTCGTCTGGTGGCAGGCCATGCAGTTGGAGTTGAAGATGGTCTCGCCCGCGCTCGTGTCGACCTCGGCGATGGGCGTCCCCTGGGCGATCACGACGGGCACGAGGACGAGGACCGCCAACAGGACGGGAGCTAGGAGCTTGACTAGTCGCTTCATCATTACCTCCAGGTAGTGCCGACGCGGCGGCGGGGCGTGGCGCGCGGCGAGGCGGCGGGCGTGGCGACCGCACCCGGCCCATCCCGACGGGCACCGGCCGAGGATACCGCCCGAACACCCGCGTGACCAGGACGGCGGTAGCATCTTAGGGGATGGATGAAGGCTCGCACGGGCGTTCTCATTCGTTCGGGCCGGACGGGTGGCCGGTCGACGGTCTCGGGCCGGGCGCCTGCACCCTCGACATGCGACGCCGGGTCCTGGGCTCCGTCCCGTACTTCACCTCGCTCGACGAGGATGACCTCGCCGTCGTGCACGCGTCGTTCCACGCCGTGCCCATGGCGGCCGGCAGCGCGTTGGTGGTCGAGGGCGAGGGTGCCGACCGCTTCTTCGTGATCGCGAGCGGGCGGGTGAAGCTGCAGGAGACGACGGCGACGGGTGGCGTGCACCTCCTCGACGTGCTGGGCCCGGGCGGGTCGTTCGGTGCGCTGCCACTACTGGGCCAGGCCCGCAACGAGGTGGGGGCGGAGGCGCTCACGGGCGGCTGCCTGCTGGTCGCGTCGGCGCAGGAGTTCGGCGGCATCGTGCGCGCCTTCCCGGCGGTGGCGCTCGCCGTTCTAGAGGCGGTCGCCTCGCGGTTGCGCGACGCGCAGGTGCGGCTGCGCGACGCGGGGACGTCATCGGTGGAGGCGCGGTTGGCACGCTCGCTTCTGACCCTGAGCGAGCGGCTCGGGCGGCCGGAGCAGGCGGGCGCGGGGCGGACGCTCGGGGCGCCGCTTAGCCAGGAGGACCTGGCCGCGCTGACGGGGTCGACGCTCGAGACCGTCAACCGGGTGTTGGCGCAGTGGCGGGCGCGCGGCATGGTGACCACCGGCCGGCGGCGCCTGACGCTCGTCGACCTGCCGGCGCTCCGCGAGGTGGCCGAGGGCTGACGCGCGGCCGGCGCCGCCCTCAGGCCGTCTTCGCCAGGAAGCGCCTCAGCTCCGCCAGGGGCCTGGCGTTGAGCACGGCGCCGGGCGTGACCCAGGCGCGCCGCAGCTGATCCACCCCGTACCTCATCCCGGCGAGCTGCGCGACGCTGTGCGCGTCCGAGCCCAGGCTGATGGTCAGGCCGCGGGAGCGGGCCGCGATCAGGTCGACGTCCGAGAGGTCGAGGCGCTCGGAGGCGTTGTGCTCGACGGCCACGCCGTTGGCGAGGCAGGCGTCGAAGACGGCACTCAGGTCGAGCGCGTAAGGGTCGCGCTGACCCAGCACCCTGCCCGTGGGGTGAGCGAGGACGTTCACCTGCGGGTGGCTGACGGCCTTCACGACCCGGGCCGTCTGCTCCGCCTCGCTCAGCTCGAAGTGCGAGTGCACGCTGACGAGGACGATGTCGAGTCGCTCGAGCCACTCGTCCGACAGGTCGAGCGTGCCGTCCTTGAGGATGTCGACCTCCATGCCCCGCAGGAGTGTGATGTCGTCCCTGCCGGCCATGAGCTCGTCGAGCTCCGCCCACTGCCTCGCCAGCTTCGCCTCGTCGAGCCCCCCGGTCATGGCGAGGGCCTTGCTGTGGTCGGTGAGCGCCAGGTACTCGTAGCCGCGCTCGACGCAGGCGTCGACCATCTCGCGCACGGTCGCCTTGCCGTCCGACCAGGTGCTGTGCACGTGCAGGTCGCCCCTCACGTCGGCCATGGTCACGAGGCGCGGCAGCTCATGGCGGGCGGCGGCGGCGATCTCGCCGCGATCCTCGCGCAGCTCGGGCGGGATCCACTCCAGGCCGAGCCGCTCGTAGATCTCCTCCTCCGTGCGCCCCGCGACGCGCTCGCCGGCCGCGCCGGGGGTGGCCGGCGCGGCGTCCGAGCCGCCCTCGGCGAACAGGCCGTACTCGCTGAGGTGGAGTCCCTTGTCGAGCGCCAGCTGCCTCAGCGCGACGTTGTGCGCCTTGGAGCCCGTGAAGTAGAGGAGCGCGGCGCCGAGCGCCTCGGCCTCGATGACGCGCAGGTCGACCTGCACGCCGTTGGCCAGGCGGGCGCTGGAGCGCGTCTCGCCGCTGCCGAGCACCTCGGCGATCTCCGGGTAGGTCGTGAACTCGCGCGTCACGGCGCGGGCGGCGGCCTCCGTCTTCGCCACGACGAGAAGGTCGATGTCGCCGATGGTGTCCTTGCGGCGCCGGTACGAGCCGGCGATCTCGACGCGCTCCACCCCGTCGACGGCGCGGAGCCTCGCCACGAACGGCTCGGCGATGGCCCCGATCTCGGCCAGCGGGGTGCGACCGACGTGGCGGTGGTACGCCTCGAGCGCCCGCTCGATGGCCTCGAGCTTCTTCGCGCCGACGCCCGCGAGACCGGCAAGCCGGCCGGTAGCCAGGGCCTCCTCCAGCTCCGCGACGCTGGTGACGCCGCGCTCCCGCCATAGCGCCTGGACCAGCTTCGGCCCGACGCCCTTCACGCGCCTCAGCTCGAGGAGGCCGAGCGGCACGATCTCCGCCAGCTCGTCGAGTTGGCGGAGTCGGCCGGTGGTGGCCATGTCGACGAGCTTGAGGGCGATCTCCTTGCCCACGCCCTTGATGTCGGTGAGGGGCGCGCCCGACCTGACCATCTCCTCTACGCTGGTCGGCAACTCGCGCAGGGTGGCGGCCACGTTGCGGTACGCCCTCACCTTGAAGGGGTTGTCGCCGTTCACCTCGCTCAGGTCGCCGAACTCCTCCAACAGGCGTGCCATCTCTGCGTTGCTCACCCGGCACCGCCTCCCAGCGTGGCGCCGTGCTCGCCGACGAGGTCGAGGAACTCCCGCTCGTCGAGCACGGTCACCCCCAGCTCTCGCGCCCGCGCCAGCTTGCTGCCGGCGCTCTCCCCCGCCACCAGGTAGGTCGTCTTCTTGCTCACCGAGCCGGCCGCCTTGGCGCCGAGGCGCTGAACCAGCTCCTCGGCGTCGTCGCGGGTGAACGCCGTCATGGCGCCGGTGAACACGAAGGTCGCCCCGGCCAACGGTTGCGGCGTCTCGCTCGGGGCCGCCGCGGCCTGGGGCGTCACGCGCCCCGCGAGCAGGTCGTCGAGCACCTGCTCGGTGTGCGGCTCGTGGAGGAAGCCGTGGATGTGCCGCGCCATGACCTCGCCGATGCCGTCTACGCTCTGCAGCTCGTCGGGGCTCGCCGCTCGCAGCGCCTGGAACGTGCCGAAGCGCCTGGCGAGGCTGCGCGCGACGGCGCCGCCGACCTCGGGGATGCCGAGGGCGACCAGGAAGCGCGTCAGCTCCGGCGTGCGCGAGGCCGCGATCGCGCCGGCGAGCTTGTGGGCGGAGCGCTCGGCGAAGCCGTCGAGCGTTGCCAGCTGGTCGGCCGTCAGGTCGTAGAGGTCCGGGAAGCGCTTCACCAGTCCCCGCTCGACCAGCTGGGTGACGGTCCGTTCGCCGAGGCCCTCGATGTCGAGGCCGCCGCGGCTGCCGTACTGCACGAGCCGGCCGATCCGCTGGGCGGGGCAGTCGAAGGAGTTTGGGCAGACGGTGTACGGTCCGCGCCGGATGAGCTCGGTGCCGCAGGAGGGGCAGTGGGTTGGCATGGCGAACGGCGCGCCGCGGTCGGCGCCGGTCTCGACCACCTCGACCACCTGCGGGATGACGTCGCCCGCGCGCTCGACCCGGACCGTGTCGCCGACGCGGATGTCCTTGCGGACGATGTCGTCGATGTTGTGCAGGTTGGCGCGGCTGACCGTCACGCCGCCGATGTTGACCGGCCGCAGGAGCGCCACGGGGGTGACGATGCCGGTCCGGCCGACGCCGGCGATGATCTTGAGCACCTGGCTGACCTCCTGCCGCGGCGCGAACTTGACGGCGTAGGCCCAGCGCGGGTGGTGGGCGGTGGCTCCGAGGCGCTCGCGCTGCGCCAGGTCCTGGAGCTTCACGACGACGCCGTCCACCTCGTACGGGAGCGCGTCGCGGTCGGCCTCGATGCGCGCGAAGTAGTCGAGGACCGCCGCCACGTCGCCGCCGACGGCGTTGAGGGGGTTGACCGGGAAGCCCCAGGCGGCGAGGGCGCGCAGGAGCTCCGCCTGGTCGGTGAGCTCCGGACCGGCGGCGAGGACGTCGTAGCAGTAGATGCTCAGCGGGCGGGAGGCCGTGAGCCTCGGGTCGAGCTGCCTGACGCTGCCGGCGGCGGCGTTGCGCGGGTTCGCGAACGGCTGCTTGCCGTCGTTGATCAGCTCCTCGTTGACGTCGTCGAAGCTGGCGATGGGCAGGTAGATCTCGCCGCGGACCGCGAGGCGGGCCGGCAGCGCGCGCTCCTCGGCGCGCAGCCTGAGGGGCACGGTGCGGATGGTGCGCACGTTGGCGGTTATGACCTCCCCCACCGTGCCATCGCCGCGCGTGACGGCGCGCACGAGCACGCCGTCCTCGTAGACGAGCTCGACGCTCAGGCCGTCGATCTTGGGTTCCAGCGAGTAGCCGATCGCGGCCGGGTCGCCGCCGATGCCGGCGACGGCGCGCCGCAGGCGGGCGTCGAACGCCTCCAGGTCCTCCGGCCGCGGGCTCGAGTCGAGGCTGAGCATCGGGGCCGCGTGGCGCGCGGTCTCGAACCCCTCGAGGACGGCGCCGCCGACGCGCTGGGTGGGCGAGTCGGGCGTGACGAGTTCAGGGTGCTCGCCCTCCAGTGCCCTGAGCCGCCCCATGAGCTCGTCGTACTCGGCGTCGGAGATCTCCGGGGCGTCCAGCACCTGGTAGCGGTAGTTGTGGTGGTTTATCAGGTCGCGCAGCTCGCGCAAGCGCGCGGCGACGTCGGCGTTACTGGCCATTGCTCAATCGTAAGGTCCCGGCGCGCGGGGGCACCACCAGCAATCACCCGGTGACGCCCCGGCTCTCGCCCCCGGCCGGGCCGGGAAGGCGCGCCCGACGGGCGGCGTCGCGGCCCGCCGCGTCGAGCCAGCCCGGCCGTTCGTTGCCCTGCCCGCCCACCATGGAGGCCGGCGCACGCCACGCACGCCCGGCCGTCCCGCCGGTCTGCCGCGCCTGCACCGGCGCCCACCCGATCGTCGGCGGGGTCCCGGCCGGGGCGGGCGTCCGAGCGGCGCGCCGCCCCGCGAGGCGTTCGATGCCGTCGTGGACGGCGACAAGCGCGCCCAACGCCAGGCTCAACCCGAGGAACAGCGCCAGGATGGAGAGCGTCGCGGTCAGCATGGCGGCAGCGTACCTCATTAATTGAGGTACGGGTGTGACGTGGCGCACGCCGCGCGCAGCGCCGTCCCGCGCGGGCCGCCACCTTCCCCCGCTGCGCCCCGTGGCATAAGCTCCGCGCGTGACCCCCGCCGCTCCGGGCCTCTACACGCTGGTCGTGGCCGGCCTGACCCTCGCCGGGGTCGGCTTCGGGCGCCTGCCCGGGGTGCGGCTCGACCGCGCGGCCGTCGCGGTGGCGGGCGCGACGGCGTTGCTGGTCGGCGGGTCGATCGGCTTGGAGGAGGCGCTGGCGGCGGTGGACGGCGAGGTGCTCGCCCTCCTCTTCGCCCTCATGGTCGTCAACGCCGCCCTGTCGGGCGCCGGCGCCTTCCGCCTCCTGGCCTCGGCGGCGACGCGGCGCGTCGTGGGGCCGCGGCGGCTACTGCTGTTGCTGGTGCTGAGCGCCGGCGTGTCGTCGGCGCTGTTCCTGAACGACACCGTGGTGCTGATGCTCACGCCGCTCGTGGTGCGAGCCGCGAGGCGCCTGGGGTTGCCGCCCCTGCCCTACCTGGTCGCGCTCGCCCTCGCGGCCAACGCCGGCAGCGTGGCGACCGTCACGGGCAACCCCCAGAACGTCCTCGTGGGCGTGACGGCAGGCATCGGCTACCTGCGGTTCCTGGTCCGGCTCGGGCCGGTGGCGCTCATCGGCCTGGCCGTCAGCGCCGCCGCCGTGCTCGTCGCCTTCAGGCGCGAGCTCCGTGTCCCACCTCAAACCCCGCCTGCCGAGCCCCTCCCCGAGGTCGACCGCGTTCGGCTGGTGGCCACCGCGGGCGTCGGGCTGGCCATGCTCGGCGCCTTCGTGGCTGGAGCTCCGGTCGCGGTGGCCGCGCTGGCGGCCGCGGCCGTCCTCCTCGTCGCTCACGGCCCCGCAGCTGGCACGCTCCTGCGCCGCGTCGACTACGAGCTCCTCGTCCTGTTCGCGTGCCTCTTCGTGGTGGTCGCCGCCGTGGCCGCCGGCGGCTGGCCGGCCGCCGCGCTGGCGGCGTGGCCGCCCGCGGAGCCGGCCACCGGCGCGGCCTCCGCCGCCGGCCTGGCCGCGCTCACGGCCGTCACGGCCGGACTCTCCACCCTCGTGAGCAACGTGCCGGCCGTCCTGATGCTCCTGCCGGGACTCGACCTACCGGCGCTCGCTCCCGCCGCGCGCCAGGCGACGGCGCTCACGGTGGCCATGGCGAGCACGCTCGCCGGCAACCTCACCCTGGTCGCCTCGGTAGCCAACCTGATCGTGGCGGAGTCCGCGAGGCGGCTGGGGGTGGAGGTGGGGTTCTGGGCCTACCTGCGGGTGGGCCCGCCCGTCACGCTCGTCACCCTCGCGCTCGGCTGGCTGTGGCTGGTGGCCTGGTGATCGGCGGCGGCCGGGCAGCGCTGCTCCGGGCTTACGACGAGCACCTGCGGGGCGGGGCCGAGCTGCTCGGCGCGACGACCGTGACGCGGCTGGGGCCGCTGTGGTTGGCGGTCTTCCCCGG